>JACIWU010000019.1 GCA_014360805.1 Chloroflexota bacterium | reverse complement strand
TCTCGCTGTACATGTACAACACGCTGGACGAGTGCAAGGTCTTCCTGGATACCGTGCGCGAAATCCTTGCAGAACCGATGTTTGAGGGGCTGCCCATACTCCCCGTGCGGGAACCATAACTGCGCGCGGGAGCACAATCGGGTGCGTGGAGATGTCCGACAAAGTCATCATCCAGAAGTTCCGTGAAATCTTCGCGGGGCCAAGCCCGTATCTCGGGCGGCTGGCCGATGCGACCGTTTGCGCCGACGCGCTGGCGTGCCGCGGGAGCAAAGACCACCTCTACCTTTACGCCCGCATCGCGGACGAGCGGATTGAGGATGTGAAGTTTGAGTGCGGCATGTGCGACCCGGAGATGTTCGTTACCGCCGACCTGTTGTGTCGCCTCATCCATGGCCGGCGCGTGAGCGAACTGGGGTATGTGGACTGGGCGGCGTTCAGCGCGGCGCTAGGGTTTGAGTCCGACGACATGAAGGCCCACTTTGAGGGCGCGCGCCGGGTGCTGGACGCGCTGGTGGAGCACCACTGGGCAGGCAAGCCCTGCGAGTTCTAGGCGGCCGGGGCGCACTTCGGGGATGTCGCCCTGGCCTGGCGGCGCGTGGCGTTTGCGGAGGGGGTATGCCCAGGCTTGGCGCTCACATGTCCATCGCGGGCGGGGTGGATCGCGCCATCCAGCGCGGCCATTCCATCGGCTGCGAGGCCATCCAGATTTTCACCAAGAGCAACAACCAGTGGCGGGCCGCACCGCTCACCGACGAGACGCTGGAACGCTTTCACGCCAACCGGCGGGCCACCGGAATCGCCCCCATCGTCGGGCACGACGCCTATCTCATCAACCTGGCGTCGCCCAACCCCGAACTCTGGCGCAAGTCGGTGGACGCCTTCGTGGACGAAATGGAGCGCGCGGGCCGCATGGGGCTGCCGTATCTCGTTACCCATCCCGGGGCGCATACGGGAGCGGGCGAGGAGGCAGGCCTGCGCCGCGTGGCCCAGGCGCTGGACGAAATCCACGAGCGAACGGCGCACGTCCCGACGAGGATTCTCCTGGAGACCACCGCAGGCGCGGGCAGCACCCTCGGCGGATCCTTTGAGCAACTGGCCGAGATCATCGCCCAGACGCGGCATCCGGAGCGCATCGGAGTCTGTTTTGACACCTGCCATGCCTTCGCTGCGGGGTACGACCTGCGCACGCCGGAGGCCTACGCCGCCACGTTTGATGCCTTTGATCGCATTCTCGGCCTCCATCGGCTGCGCGTGTTTCACCTGAACGATTCCAAGCGGGAACTGGGCAGCCGCGCGGATCGGCACGAGCACATCGGCCAGGGCTTTCTGGGGTTGGAGGCGTTCCGTCTCCTGGTGAACGACCCGCGATTCGCCGACCGCCCCATGATTCTGGAGACGCCCAAAGGCCCCGACATGGCCGAGGACGTGGAGAATCTCCGAGTGTTGCGCGCGCTGATGGGCGATTCGTCCCTGCTGCGCGGAGGTGAAGGATGAAGAAGAGGCGAATTCTCAAGCCCGACGGGCGCTACCTGATCCTCTACGAATTCGGCGAGTCCGAACCGCCCGCGCCGGTTGGCTCGGAGGCCCCCCTCGCGTATAATAGGCGCGAACTCACACCTACGCACAGGAGCAACGCCATGCGAACACCGATTATCGCCGGCAACTGGAAGATGTACAAGACCGTGGAGGAATCCGTCGCGCTGGTCAAAGCGATGCGGCCGGCGCTGGAAGCCATCGGGGGGATTGAGACGGTGGTGTGTCCCCCGTTCCTGTCGCTGCCCCACGTGGCCGAGGCGCTGCGCGGCTCCACCGTTGGCGTGGGCGCGCAGGACATGTTCTGGAAGGACGAGGGGGCCTACACCGGCGAGGTCTCGCCCCTCATGCTCAAGCCGTTCTGCCAGTACGTCATCCTCGGACATTCGGAGCGGCGGCAGTACTTCGGCGAGACCGACGAGACGGTGAACCTGAAGGTGAAGGCGGCTCTGGTGCACGGTCTGATTCCCATCGTCTGCGTGGGGGAGAACCTGGCGCAGAACGAAGCCGGCCAGACGCAGGAAGTGGTGGAGGCGCAGGTGCGCGGCGCGCTGGCGGGGCTGACCGCCGAGCAGACCGCGGGCATCGTCATCGCCTACGAGCCGATCTGGGCCATCGGGACGGGCAAGCCGGCCACGGGCGAGGGCGCCAACACCACCATCAAGACCGCTGTCCGGGGGACGGTGGCGCGTCTGTTCGGCGAGTCGGTTGCCGACAGGATGCGGGTTCAATACGGCGGCAGCGTGAAGCCCGGCAACATCGCCGAGTTCATGAGCCAGCCCGACATTGACGGCGCGCTGGTGGGCGGGGCAAGCCTCAAAGCCGAGGACTTCGTGGAGATTGTGCGCCTCTCGGCGGAGGCGAAAGGGCTGCGCCGCTAGCGCAGGGGGAACGATGCTCGGCCCCTGGACGCCGGTCGCCGCCTTCTTCGTCGGGTTCGTGATGGTGCTCCTGCTGACGCGGTGGATCACGCATCACCTGCAGGGCGTCCTGTTCCTCCTGGGCGCCGATGCAGAAGTCGTCATGTACCTGCAGTTTGCGTTCCTGTTCCCGGGCATCCTGGTTCACGAGGTGGCGCACTGGCTGACGGCGAAACTGCTGGGCGTCCGCACGCTGGGCTTCTCCGTCTGGCCCAAGCGCAAGACCAAGAGCAAGGTGCAGTACGGCGCGGTGCGCATCGCCCAGACCGACATCGTGCGCGGATCCCTCATCGGGCTGGCCCCGTTGGTGGTGGCGAGCCTGCTCATCATCGCCATCGGCCGCTACGCGCTAGGCACGGAGGCGCTGCGGCTGGCGGTGGCTTCGGGCCAGTGGGGGCAGGCATGGGGCGCGCTGTCCCAGTCCATACGCGCCGCCGATTTCTGGCTGTGGATGTACCTCGTCTTCGCCATCAGCAATGCCATGTTCCCGAGCGAGTCGGATAGGGAAGCCTGGAAGCCGCTGCTCCTCTACGCCGCCGTCGCCGCGGTCCTTCTGTACCTGGCCGGCTGGAAGCCCACGATGGAGTCGGTGCAGGGGGTGCTGGCTCGGGTGATGAACCCGCTCCTCTACGCGTTCACCGTTACCGCCGCGGTGGACCTTTTCTTCGCCGCGGTTATCGGCCTGACGGAGATCGCGATCGGCCGCCTGCTGGGCAAGCGGGTGGTGTACTAGGCCGCGGGCTGGCGGCATCCACGAATCACACGAACCCACGCGAAGGGTATTTGCGCCCAACGCTGGGGCATTGGGCTGAATAGGCGAAACCCCGCGGGGCGACGTTTCGCACGTAGGGGCGACCGGCGGGTCGCCCCTGATATGGAAGGGCGTGTCAAGTAGCGCCATCTGTTCATCGCTTTCTTTGGGCAAGGGTGATCCGAAACCCCCAGGGGAGACTGGAGAGGAACTCGGCGACGATGTGTCAACCGGATATTCGCGGGTTGGGTACCGCATGATACATTGTGCGTCGGGAGCAGCCTCGATCTACGGACGCGGGTTCGGCCATGCCCTTGACGGGCCGGTTTACCGCATAGGGGCGACCGAGGGTCCTCCCCAGGCCACCGTCTCCAGTCTCCCCTTTTAGGGCCTTCTCACCTTTACCCTGGTATCCTCCTACGCAGCGTCCAAAGTCAGTAGCGCCCAGACAAACCCGGCCATCTCTCGCGCGACGGCTATCGCTGCCGTGTTCCGGTCTTTGCGCACCGCGACTTTCCAGAATTTGTGATGCAGCCGCCGCTCTGCCTTCTGGGAGATCGCAACCACCTCCGGCGGTTGGTTGCGTGCTGTTTCGCCAACCGATCACTCCTCCCAAGGGGACGCGCCTGATTCCAGGCCGCCTCGCACAGAACCCACCGCGCGTGGCTGTTCCCCACCTTCGTGATCTTCCCGCTCCGCCGACGTTCCCCCGAACTATACTCTTGGGGCACCAGCCCAAGATAACTCATCAACTCAGGCGATCCTCGGAACCGGTGGGCATCCCCGATCTCCGTAATCAACACCATGGCGGTGTGCAACGCAATCCCGCGCAAGCACATCAACCGCTGCACCTTCTCTCGGTAAAAAGGAGTTTCCGCAATCTCCGCAATCTTCTGGTCTACCTCCCTTCGCTCCGCCTCCAACTGCTCCAGAACGCGCAGATGGCTCTCCACCACCATCGCCTGAAGAGGCTCCAGGTTCAAGGAACGCAGCCACTTGCGGTGCTTCTCCGTCCAGTTCCGCCCCTGGGTGTACCGAAGCCCTAACAACCCCAGAAACTTCAGGATGCGGTTCTTCGTCCGCGTCATGTCGCGTGTGAGATCCTCCCGATGGCGCACCACGGACCTCGCCATCTCTTCCCTCTCATCAGGAACGCGCACAGGACGTAACATCCCGGATTGGTACAATAGGGCCAGCCTGCGCGCATCCCGACGGTCGGTCTTGATGCGGTCTCCAGGCCCCTTCGGGATGAATGCCGGTGCGACCACCTCGCAAGGAATGCCCAGTTCATCTAGCCACCGCTTGACGACAAACCCCGCGCTGCTGGCTTCATAGCAGAGGCGCAACTCCCCCCGCTTGCGCCACCGTTTCGCAGCACGCTCCAGATGCTTGCGGTCATTGGGCACTTCATCCTCAAAACATTCCCCGGTCTCGGGTGAGAAGAGAAACGCCACGATACTCTCCTGATGGACATCCAGACCGCCATAGTATACAATGCTCATCGGGCTGACCTCCTTGGCAAAATGCCATAAGTTGTATGCGGATAGGGTGGAACACCCCACTAACCCGCGATTGTACAACAAGGTCGTCAGCCCTTCCATTTTATCTATGCGGCGCCCTTTGTTGCCCCTGCCATCCACATGCGCAGGTTATCCTATCCCCGCGGACAGACTTCAGACAAGACGAAAACCATAGTTGGCAGGCGTCTTGCTCGCGATATTCGTTCTATCCGTCGGCACGGATGACGTACTAGTTTTGCACAAACTTGTGAAATCTGCTATAATGCGTGCCGTACCGCTGAACCATCACGCGATTACATGAGGAGGAACGAGATGCCGACACGTGTACCCGACATCGTCATCGGTCGCCTGCCCCTGTATCTGCGCGCCCTTGAGCATCTGCTCAAGGAGGGGCGCGAGATCACCTCGTCCCAGGAACTGGGCGAGCGGCTGGGCTACAGCGCGGCCCAAATCCGCAAGGACCTCTCCTTCTTCGGCGAGTTCGGCAAGCAGGGATCGGGATACCGCATCGCGTATCTGGCGCAGGAACTGCGCAAGATTCTGAAGGTGGACCGCGAGTGGCCCGTGGTGCTGGTTGGTGTGGGCGACCTGGGGCACGCGCTGGTGCGCTACGCGGGCTTCAAGCCTAAGGGCTTCCGCATCGCGGCGGCCTTTGACAATGACCCCGCGAAAATCGGCCAGCAAGTCGGCTCGTTGGTGGTTCAGGATAGCCGCTTGATTCCGGAGGAAGTGAAGCGCATCGGCGCGCAGATCGCCATCATCGCCACGCCCGCCTCCGCCGCCCAGGAGGTGGCCGACACGCTGATCGCGGCGGGAATCCGCGCCATCGTGAACTACGCGCCCATCTCGGTGAAGGTGCCGGCGGGCGTGCGTATCCAGTACGTGGACCCGGCGGTGCAACTCCAGCGCCTCACGTACTACCTGTAGCCGCCGGACAAGGTGGAACCCACGCATGGTCGCTGATGTCCGGGCGAAGGCCCTGGAAGTCCATCGTCGTCTGCTGGCTGCCTACGGCGAACCGCCGCCTCCATCCGGGCGTGACCCCATCCAGTCGCTGGTGTTGACCATCCTCAGCCAGAACACCAACGACCGCCTGCGCGACATCGCGTTCCAGCGCCTGCGCGAGGCCTTCCCATCGTGGGAGCAGGTCCGCGACGCGCCCGTGGAGGCCATCGGCCAGGCGATTCAGGTCGCCGGCCTGTGGAAGCAGAAAGCCGCGCGCATCAAAGAGGCGCTCCAGCGCATCACGGCGGAGCGCGGCGCGTTGTCGCTGGAGTTCCTCCGCGAGTTGCCGACGGAGGAGGCCCGGCGCTACCTGCTCTCGTTCAACGGCGTAGGGCCGAAGACGGCCGCCATCATCCTGTTGTTCACCCTGGGCATGCCGGCCTTCCCGGTGGATACGCACGTGCATCGCGTAACGCGGCGGCTGGGGCTTATCCCCGACAAGACGGGCCGCGAACAGGCTCACGAACGGCTGGAGGCGCTCCTGCCGCCGGACATCTACTACGCCTTCCACATCAACGTGATCCGCCACGGTCGGGCCGTGTGCGCGGCGCGACGCCCACGCTGCGCCGAGTGCGCGCTCCGCGACCTGTGCGACTACTACGCCCGGACCTGCGGCCCCGCCGAGACGATGCAACCGTAGACCGCCGGCAATCCGAAGGAAGACGCTCATGACGACATTGCTCTTTGTACGGCACGGCGCCACCGAAGCCAACGACATCGGCTACTGGCAGGGCTGGGAAGACACCTGCCTGACGGAGACCGGCCTGGCGCAGGCCCAGGCGGTAGCCCGGCGCATCGCCCACGAGTTCGCGCCCGTGGCCGTGTACAGCAGTTCGCTGCGCCGCGCCCTGCAGACCGCCGAACCCATCGCCCAGTCCACCGCGTGCCCACTCATCCCCCACGACGGCCTGCGCGAAATCCACTTCGGGCAGGTGAGCGGCCTCACCATCGCGCAATTCCGCGAGCGATTCCCGGGCCTGTTTGAAGCCTGGGCCGACAAGATGAACCTGGACTTTCACTGGCCCGGGGGCGAAAGCCGCAGGGCGTTCTTCACGCGCGTGTGGGGGGCCGTGGACGAGATTCTGGCCGCGCACCCGGGGGACGAAACGGTGGTCGTCGTGGCGCACGGCGGCAGCCTGCGGGCCGCCCTGGCCTACCTGCTCCCCGACCGCTTTACCAACTGGTGGGCCTACGACTTGCGCAATGCGTCGCTGACCGTCGTGGATGTCGTCGCTGGCGTGCCGAGCCTGCGCCTGCTCAACGATTGCGCGCACCTGGAAGCGCAGCCCGGCCCACCGGCACCCCCGCCTACATGATGCTGAACGTGGAGCCGGCGGCGGTCTTCTCCACGTGGATGCGGACGGGGAATGCGTCCTGCAATTCCTCCACGTGGGTAATCACCAATATCTTGTCAAAGTCGTCCTGCACCGACTGGATCGCTTCTACCAGTTTGCGGCGGCCCGCGGCATCCTGGGAGCCGAACCCCTCGTCAATGATGAGCGTCCGCAGTTGCGCGCCCGCCCGCCGCGCCAGCAACTTGCTCAGCGCGACGCGGATGGCGAAGTTCACGCGAAACGCTTCGCCTCCGGAGAACAACTCGTAGGGGCGCGAGCCCAGTTCGTCCGAGATGTGGATTTCCAGCGTCTCCACCGTGGTGCCCGACTTGGTGTCCCGCTGCGTCTGGAGCGTTACCTGCATCCGACCGTCGGTCATGCGCTGCAGAAGGGCGTTGGCCTCGTCCTGAATCTCCGGGATGATGCTTTCTATGATCATGGCCTGAATGCCCTTCTTGCCGAAGGCGAGCCGCAGGTCATCGTACAGGCTCTTGTTGCTTCTGGCCTCTTCCAGCGCCCGGGATTTCTCTTCCCTGCGCGCGGCCAGGCGGTCGCAATACTCCAGTTTCTGGCGCGCCATCGCCAGCCGATCGCGGGCGCGCCGTTCGCGCTCGGCCAGCGACTCGGCTTCGGCCCGCTTCGCCTTCGCGTCGGCTTCGGCACGGGGCAGGGTCGCCAATTCTGCCTCCAGTTGGACCTTGCGGTCGCCGGACTCGGCCAGCGCCTTCCGGAATTGGGCGATTTCCTCCTCGTAGCGGGCGATGTCGGCCCGAAGGCCGTCAATCCGCTGGCTCGCGCTCAGCAGATTGGCGTGCTTGGTCTCGTACTCGGCCAGGGCTTGGAGTGCGCGGCGCGCTTCTTCGTGGGCCTGCGGGTCGTAGTCCAGCGCGCGAATCTCGGCCTGCACCTCGGCCAGGCGCTTCCGCTCGTCCTGGGCGAACTCCTCGCGTTCCAGGCGGCGCTGGATGTCAGCCGCCGCTTCGCGCAGCCGCTTCGCCTCCTCTACAGCCGTCTCTGCGCGGGCCAGCGCCTCCGAGAGCGCCGCTTCTTCCCGCTGCTTCGCGCCGCGGCCCTTCAGCGCCGCGTCCAGCGCCCCCAGTTCGCGCTCCAGCCGCTCGCGCTCGGCGTCCAGCGCCTGCATACGGTTCTGGTTGGCCGTGAATTGCTCCTTCTTGGCGCGCCCCTCCGCCGTCATGTCCTCAATCAGACGCTGGCGGCTCTCGTCGCTCAGGGGCGAACGGCACAGGGGACAGGTGGCTCCCGCCGCTCCCAGTTGGTCAATCTTGCCCCTAAGGTCGGCCATTTCCCGGCGCAGCCGCTCGTTCTCGGACCTCAGGCGCTCGGCTTCCAGGCCCGAATCCTGGATGGACTGGCGGAGAGCGTCCCGCTGGCGTTCCTTCTCGTCCAGGGCTTCCAGTTCCCTGGCGACCTGCGCTCGCTTGGCCCGCAGAGATTCGGCCTTTTGGGCCTCGGCTTCCTTGTCGGCGGCCTGCTTCTGCGCATGCTCCAGTTCCAGCGCCAGTTTCTGGCGGGCCTGGGCGATGCGGCCTTCCAGGCGCACCGCTTCGGCGTTCAGTTGGTTGGCGCGAATGCCCTTGCTCGCCAGGGCCGCTTCGCGTTCTCGCGCTTCCAGAAGCCGCTGGTAGCCCGCCTTGATGTCGGCCTCCTCGGCCAGCAGGGCCTCCAGCACGGCCATCTGCTTCAGCACAGACTCGCGCCTCTGCTCCCTGTCTCGGAGCGCGCGCTCGTCCTGCGCCCGCCTTGCGGCCAGTTCGTCCAATTCGCGCTTCTTCTGTTGCAGGCCGCTCAGCACCACCTCGGCCTCCCGCGTGGCCCGCTCGGCGTCCTCCCGCTGGCGGGTCAGACTTTCGCTCTCCAGGGCAAGCGCCTTCTCCTCATCCCGATACGCGGCCAGATTCTTCAGTTCGCCGTCCAGGTTCTGAATCTCGCCGGTGAGGTGGGCGATTTCCTGCTCGGCCTGCCGCGCATGATCTTTGGCGATTTCCTCCGCGCGGTCGTAGAGCGCCAGGCCCAGGATGTCGGCCAGCACCTGCTTGCGTTCCGCGGGGGCTTTCACCGTGAATTCGTCGGCGCGGCCCTGCACCAGAAACGCGGAGTTGATGAACGTGTCGTAGTCCATCCGAAGGATCGCGTTGATGCGCGCCTGGGTTGCGCGCTGCGAGTCTTCGGTCAGCACCACGAACTTGCCGCCTCTGTCCGCCTGCAACTCCAGCGCGCTTTGCCCGCGCCCCCTACTGGTGCGTTTGCGGATGACGCGGTAGAGTTGGCCGTCCATCAGGAAGTCAAACTCCACGTCCATGTCGGTCTGCCCCTGATGGATGAGTTGGTCGTCCTGGCGTGCGCGGGCCTTGCCCCACAGCGCCCAGGTGATGGCGTCCAGCAGCGCCGACTTGCCATGCCCATTGGCCCCCGACAGGCAGGCGACATGGATGCCGGCGAAATCCAACACGGGGGCGTTGTCGCTGTAGCAGAGGAAGTTGCGAACCTGAAGGCGTACCGGAATCATGGAACCTCACCTCGCCGTGGCTGAACTACGGGCAGTATAGCACAGGTGGCGGCCGAATCAAAGTGCATCCACGAAGAACACGAATGGGCACGAGCAAAGCCGGGGATGGGGGGTGCGCCCACGCCGCCCGACGCTCAAGCCTCGGGCAAAACGGGCGAAGTCCTGCGGGCTGTTACTCACGCTCGCTCTTTCATAAGAACGCACGATGTGGTAACATAGCGCCAGGAGGCCCATCGGGAGGGCGCACATTCGGTTGGCGCTGCTCTCTCGGCGGCCATCGTAGGGCAAATTGGCAATTTGCCCTACGTCTAGCGGCCCCCTGTTCTGACGGGCCGAACTCAAGATGCGAGTGTTCTAGCGGCCATCGTAGGGCAAATCGGCAATTTGCCCTACATCTAGCGGCCCCCTGTTCTGACGGGCCGAACTCAAGATGCGAGTGTTCTATTGGAGTAGCGAGATTCAATAGCCCCGAGGGGGCTTCGCGCCCATAGCGCGGGGGTTTAGCCCCGCGCGGTGTGTTCACGCTCGCGCCCAGGCGAAAGCCCAGGCCCGGAGCGCGTCCGAGCCTGGGGCTTTGCACACAAGGAGACTGCGATGAGGACTAGAAGGAGCGGCGCCCGCCGCGGCCCCCGTAGCCTCCGCCACGGCTTCCGCCGCGGCCACCGCCGCCTCGGCCACCGCGGTCCTCGCGGGGCCTCGCCTCGTTCACATTCAGCGCGCGCCCGCCCAACTCCTTGCCGTTGAGGCCAGCGATGGCCGCCTGCGCCTCGGCTGCGCTGGGCATCTCCACGAATCCGAAGCCTCTGGATTCGCCGCTGTACTTGTCCTTGATGATGGCGACCGAACTCACCTGACCGAAGGCCTCAAAGGCCTGGCGCAGTTCTGCTTCGGTGGTCTCCCGCGCCAAATTCCCTACATAGATGTTCATGTTACCCCTTTCTGGGTTCACCCTGGCGTCCGATACGGCATCGGACACATTCCACACGGTCAGTGAAATCGGCCGCACCCGGTGTGTGGTCATCCTGACACAAATACAGTGTACGCCAAGGCGCGGATTGTGTCAATTCGGGAGGGGCTTGCACGATGCGCCGCCTGGGGGGTCGCTATGCGGATGCAAGCCATTCGCCGCCGACATGGCGATTCACGCCGCGCAACGCAAAGGCCCATACGCCCAACGGCTCGCGCTTCACCTGCGCCGCGAAGCGGCGTCAGGTGCAAGCGCGTGTTAGCCTGCCATATCGCCCTCTATCGGGCCTTTGTTACGGCTCCCTTCTTGCCCTGTTGTATCTCCGACAACCGTATCACCAGGCGCAGAGCTTCATCCACTGCGGCTTCGTCTGGAAAGGCCTTGGCCACATCGGGGTCAAGCAGCACCAGATTAGTACCTGCACGATAGCGGGCTACATACTTGCCCCGAGTGCCACCCTTGAGTAGTTCGCGCAGATCATATTCGGGACGCAACTCATCGTCCATGTGTTTCCGCAAGTTCTTGGCTGCCTTCTGCGGATCCCATTCAAATTCCATTCATATACCCTACTGGGGATCTCACCCCCAAGAATGCCCTTTTGCCGTGTTCGGAAGCCGTCCAACATCCGTTCTACCGTAACTGTACCATACTCCTGCCCCTGTGTCAAGGAGTTTGTACCAGCGGTGGTGCCATTTCGGTGGAAACTGGTCAGACCGACAAGCGGCAGCATGAAAAGCATGGGCGCAGGGCACGTTCGCATACTGGCCCTGCCTCGGGCGGCTGCGGAGTGCCGCCCTACAAACTTGTGTTGGCGGCCAACGTGCGACGCACTTCCGAAGTGCGTCGCACCTTAGCCGCACTACGGAAAGGCGCCCCACGTGCCTACGATTCCCCATTCGCGTGGATTCGCGTTATTCGTGGATGGCTCTCCGGCGGCGGTGGAATGCCGCCCTAATTCACCGCACTTGCACGCTGCCGATCGTGAGGTTTTGCCCCTGACCCAGGCGGGCCAGTTCGGCGTCCAGCACCGGCAGCGGGTCTAGCGTGAACGCATCGTACACGGTGAGGCGCAGCGTGGCCTGCCCCGTCGCGCCTGGGGGAATCTCCAGCGCGTGCGGGTCGTCCACGGCCACGCCCCGCGTCCACTTCAGCGTGGGGATGGCCCCCAGCGCAGGCGTGGTGTCATGCTGCACGGCCCACGCGCCGTCGTCGGCGGCCAGCGACACCGACACGGCGTAGTCGTTCACGAGTGGCTTCAGCGCCACAAACCTGGCCGTAACCCGCAGCGATTCGCCGGCCTGGGCCTCGGCGGGCAGCGCGCCCACGCCCGCGAAGATCATCTCGCCGCCCAGGTTCACGTACCGTGCGCCGGCGGAGAAATGGGGCAGCATGGCTTCGTTGCTCCAGGCTCGACCCCACGGCCCCAGCGGTTGGAGCAGGCGGCCCGTTGCGTCGTGCAGGCGGATGGAGAGCCAACCCTCGCCGTAGGGCACGGGCGTGCCAGACGTGAAGTAGGCCGGGGCAGGCGGCACGTGGACGATGCCCTGGGCCGCCAGGTCGCCCGCGCGCAGGAATTGCACCGCGTAGTCCCCGGCGGGCAGGCCGTCGTTCCGCCAGTGCAGGTACAGCGCGCCCGATCCCGCGACGTCCCAGTCGGCGCCGACCAGGGTCAGCCCGCCCGCGAACCGCTGCACCATCGGGTGCAGGGTTACGGGCGGCTCCACGGCCGGCCGCACCCGCACGTCGGCAAGCGGTACGGCGTCGCGCCCGTCCGGCGTCTGCAACCGCCGCCAGCCGTCGGGCAGCGTGATGTACGTGCCCGCGATGACGGCGTACTCGCCCGCGTCGGCGGTCGGCAGGATGGCAAGCCGATGCTCATCCACCACCACCTCGCCGGCCTGGTACAGCCTGCCGTCGCGGGTGAGGTCGCTTTGGCCCTGCACCCGGCCGCCGGCATCCACCAGGTGGACGAAGAACGAGTAGTCGCGGTCCAGCGGCTCCACCGGTTGCCAGCACAGCCACAGGCGCAATTCCTTGCCCGGCGCGGTTTCGCTCTCGCTCAGCCGATAGCCAATGAGGCGGATTTTGCCGTCAAAGACGGCATCTACGGCGACCAGGCCCGGCGGCACGTCTCGCATGGGGGCGTCCGACACCCGCCAGCCACCTTCGGTGCGCACGAACCGGTAGGGCGTGGCCTTGTACGCCTCAAACCAGTTGGTGATGAGCACGGGGCCTTGCTGCAGCGCCTCGCCGATGCGCCGAATCCACACGTCCTCGTTCGGCGTCGCGCCTTCGGGATAGACGTAGAGCACGCGCACGTCGGGCCGCGCGCCTTCCACGTACTGCAGGTACCAGAGGGGCGTGGCCCAGTGCCAGTTGGCGAGAATCGTCGCGCGGGCCGGCGCGGAGCCGAGCAGGGTTCGCGCCGTCTGCTCGGTGGAATAATCCCGATGCAGGGCGCGGAAACTGGGCGCGTTGGCGACCCAGGGCGCCGCGCACAACGCCAGCACCCCCGCCACGACGAGAACTCGCAACGTCGCCTGGCGCGACGCCCACGCGATCCCCTCGGCCAGGCCGATGCCCAAGAGCACCGCCAGCGCCACGTAGGACGGGATGAGGTACTCCACCGTCTGCGGCGCGCGGTAGGTGATGGCCGTGGCGGTGTTGACCAGGAACACGCCGCCGATGAGGAGCGCGGCCTTGGGCCGCCTGGCCAGCGCCGCGATGCTCGCCAACGCCATCGCCACAGCCAGCGGCGCGCCGAACTCCATGCGCACGATGTTCAGCCACACGCCGATGCGCCCAGGAAGGAGGTCGGCGCGGGCGAAGTAGAACATGTCGCCCCTGAAGCCCGACGCCAGGATATGCTCCAGAAACCGGCCCACCGAATCAATGGGCGAGGGGTCAAAGGGCGCGCCCGTCAGGCTCCGCACGGGCAAGTACAGCAACACCAGGAGCGACGCCACGAATGCCCCCGCCGCCGTCAGAAGCCAGCGGGTGCGCTTGAGCAGCAGACGGTCGGCGACGAGAAGGTACACGACCAACGGGATGAACAGCAACCCCAACGAGCCGTGGTGCCCGACGGCCAGCCCCGCTGCCACCGCTAGCGCGATCAGCCCGTTTTCGGACGGCTTCGCGCCATACTCCAGCGCCAGAAGGAGCATGAGGGCCGTGAACAGCGCCATGAGCGAGCGGATGTTGGCGGTCGTCGCCTGTGCCCAGAAGGTGGTGATGCCGCCCAGGGCCAGCGCAGCCGCGAGACCGGCCACCGCCGATGCGGTCAGCCGCCGCACCGTTCGCGCCACCAGCGCCAGCGCCAACGCGGCGAACACGGCCGATAGGAGATTCACCCGCCATGCGACGGAGTTGAGGGGCAGGAGCGTCGCCAGTTTGCCCAGCAGCGTGTACAGGGGGTAGCCTGGCGGGTGCGCGATGCCCAGCACGCGGGCCACGAACTGGAATTCGCCGCTGTCGGCGGGGAGCAGGCCCGGAGCCAGAGTCGCCACGTACACGGCGAAGGCGACGACGGCGACGGGGCCTTCTACCGGCCAGTCGGCCCGCGCGGGCAAGTTGGCCAGCGCCAGCGCGAGCAGCGCGAACGCCGCCACCCATCCGGCCACCGCCGGCGACACGACAGGCCACGCGGCGTAGGCCAGCAGCACGAACAGCGGCCAGGTGCGGATGCGCAGGCGCGCCGAGGCCCATCCGAGCGCCCCGCCCGCCACGCAGACCAGGCCGGCGATGAGGAGCAGCCGCGGCGCGGATAGGGCAACGGATTGGCTCTCGGCCCAAACTCGGCCCGCGAAGAGCCCAAGGACGATGCCCGCCAGGATGTGGGATATGCCTCGCAGTCTTGCCAATGCGCCCTCCGGTGATGGTGGCGCTCATTCTATCCCGCCGACGCGGGGACGTCAAAGCGCGCCCTGCGGGCAGCAATGCCGCGCCATTCCCCTTCTCGCCCCGCTTGCGGGGGAGAAGGGGCCAGGGGATGAGGGGGTAAACCCTTGCCTCCCTATGCCCCGCCCAGCAGCAGGCTCACGACCATCACCAGCGCCACGCCCAACCCGGCCAGGACGCCCACCCTATCCCGACGCGACGCGGACACGACGACGGTTGTCGCCACGGCCGCCAGCGGCGTCAGCAGGATGCCCAGAAGGCCCGCCGAGACCAGGCCCTGCGCCTCCCCTGCCAACGCGGAACGGAGCACCTGCGTTGCAGGCAGCGTGCGTTCGGGCAGCGCACCGGTGGCCGCCAGTGACCATACGCTGCCGGCCAGGATCAGCACGACGCTTGCCGACAGCCCCACCAGCAGCACGTAGTACACGAAGCGATGCAGCGGCGTGGCGAATCTCATAGTCCCAGTGCCCTCCACCCCATCTGAACCGCGATCACCAGCAAGAGCAACTGGAACAGACTTCGCAGGGCCTTGCTTCGGATCCGAGAACCCAGGCGCGAACCGACCTGCGCGCCCAGGAATGCCCCAAACGCCACGGGGACGGCCAGCGAAGGGATGACCAACCCGCCGCCGTAGTACACCATCGCGGCTGTCGCCGTCGTGATCCCGATCATGAACGTGCTGGTGGCCGTGGCCGCCTTGATGGGGACGCCCAGCACCTGGCACATGACGGGAACCTTGATGATGCCGCCCCCGACGCCCAGCAGCGACGACAAAACGCCGGCCACGGTGCTCACCAGTGCGCCAATCCCCAGGTGCTGGACGCCGTAGCGCACTTCGCGCCCGGTGGCGGGGTCCGTGAACGCCGCCGGCAGAACGCCGTCGGGGTTGTCGGCTGTCTCGCCCAACGGGGGGCGCCGCATGGCGTACACAATGTACAAGGCCATCGCCGCGAAAAGGCCGTAGAGCCAGCGCCCGCTGACCCACATGGCGATCAGCCCGCTGCCGAGCGCCCCTATCGTGGTCGTGGTCTCCAGGATCATCGCCAGTTTGATGTGGGTGAACCCGCGGCGGACGTACACCAGGCTGCCCGCCAGGGAGTTGGTAACCACCGCCACGACGCTGGTGGCGACGGCTGTCTTGATGGGCAGGCCAAAAAGGAGCGTCAGGCCCGGCACGATGAGGATGCCTCCTCCCAATCCAAGCAGGCTGCCCAAGATGCCCGCAGCGATGCCCAGCCCCAAATAGCCAAGCGATGTCATCGTCCGCGTACCTCAGCGAGGGGCAGGATAGGAATGATTCGCGGCGACCACGGGCAGGTAGAGCCAGGGGCGGGGCCTGCCGGGGGTTGGCGGCGTCGCGGTTGGGGTCAGCGTGGCGGTCGGGGTTGCCGTCGGGCCGGCCGTCGGTGTGGGGGTGGCCGTGGGCGTGGCCGTCCCCGTGGGGATTGGCGTCGCGGTCGGCGAGACCATCGGCGTGGAAGTCTCGGTCGCCGTGGGCGTGGGCGACGCCAGCGCCCCGGGCAGCGATTCGGGTTCCGCATACGTGATCACCAGGCACGGACGCAGGTTCACGTCCCGCCACTCCGACGCCGCAATCTGCACTTCCGTGGACCCGACCGAGCCTTTGAGGACCACCCCGAAGTTGGCGGCGGGGTTGGCAACCCATTCCCGCACCGCCGGCGTGATGTCCAGCGAGTACCAGGTGGCATCATCCAGCAGGGTTTGCTGGCCCGTGTACGGATCTATGTACAGGAAGCGGCGCAGCGGGCGCGCGTCGGTGGCGTTGGCGTCCCTGTCCGGACTGTCGCCATCGGTGCTGTTGGCGCCTTTCGCGCCCCACGGAGTGGACGCCGAGGCCCGCTCCCACGTCGCCTCGTCGGGGTTCCATGCCTTGCGCAGAACGTAGGCCGATACGTCAATCTCGCCCTCGTTGGAGTGCTTCAGCACGTAGAAGCCCAACGTAGCCCTGAGAATGCGGGCATCGGCCGGCAGCGAAGACACGTCAAACCCCAGAAGCGCGGCCTTCCTGTCAGGGGATGTAACGCGCAGAACGGCCGCGTCGCCCGGGCTGTTGAAGTTCTTCTTTGGCTGGCCGGAGTCAATGTACGTGTCCACCGCGCCAGCGTATCCGTTCCATCCCTGCCGCAGGGCCACCTGGCGAATCTCGGGCGGGCGCGACACCACAGTAACCGCGCGGGCCGGCGCGCGGGTTACGACCGCATGGTCGCGGGTGGCCAGGTACTGGAAGACCTCGTCCGCTGGAGCCACCCATACCTCATCCGCGCCGCCCGGGCCGTAGGTGAAATGCAGGTAGTCCAGCGACGACCCAGCCACGTCGTTGGGCGCCACCTCATGCCCGTGAAGGCTCAACCAGAAGTGCAGCGTAGGGTTGTTCACGGCCTTCTGGTGTGCGTCGTCCATGTAGTAGATGGCGGCGCTGGTGTTGGGGCGCGACTCCCGGGGCCTGCCCACATCGTACCGTTGCAGCCGATAGGGAAGGGTGCTCCACGGGATGTTGTCCACTGCCGTCGCGCCCCCGCCATCCGCCTGGATGATGGGCAGGCCCAGGATGTCGTAGTTCGCGATCGCCAGGTCGCGCAGGTAGTTGCTATTCTGGTACGCCGTGTACACCAGCGTCCGGTACCCGCCCAGCGCATATTCCAGCGCCTCGGTGCATTTGGCAATGTTCTCCACGACGCAGCCGGGCATGGATTCGGGGCTAGAATGGAAGAAGCCGTGATTGTACAGACTCCAGCCGGACGCCAGAAGCGCGGACACCTCGTTGGCATCCATGTAGTCCCAGGTGTGCGCGCCGTCGGGATTGCCGCGCCAGGTGATGCTATCCCCGCATGTGCCCAACGAGAAGCCCGGCGGCAGCATCCACTCGCCGATGACGGCCACGCCCGCGCGGTATCCCAGGCGGTCCAACAGAGGCTTGCCATACTGCCACACCGACAGCCGCCCGTCGTCAAAGGTGAGGCTATAGGCCCAGCGCTTGTCGCCCCGCAAGGCCGCCTTCTGCACTTCGCCGATCTGCTCGGCAGGGGTAACCAAGCCCACGATGCGAATATCCACCTGCGGCGCGTTCGTGGTGAAGACCACCCATCCGCTCGCGGGGTCGTAGTCCGAGGGGAGCACGCGCCCGCCTGCGATCACCTCCACGCTCTCGGCTTGGCCCACGCGCACCTTGAGCGTCAAATCTCGGATGCGCACCCACGCCGGCACGGCCGAGTAGTCCACATCGTAATGCAACCAGGACGACGCTTCGGCGTCCGCGGACGAAGGCGCCACCCGGTCGGGGAGCGCGAGGCTGGCGGCAACCGCAAAGCCGAGTATGACAAGAGCGAGCAGGATCCGAATCGTGGAGTTCACGGGCATCGCCTTCCTGATAATCGTAACGCCGGGAAGAGCCCAACGGTTGCTCCGCCCGGCGCCTGATTATAGGCGCGCCCGCCCTGGGTTGTCAAAACGGGTGGACGGGCCGGCCGCCGCGGGGTATAATGCTCCCATGAAGGCATGGCTTCTCGCTGTCGGGCTGGTCTGCATGGGGCTACTTTGCGGGGGGTGCAGGAGCGCCGCGCCCGCCCCGCCTGCCGCCACGCCGAGCATCACCCCCGGCCTCGCGCAGACGGAGACCGCAACGCCACACCCCACGCCCACGCCGACGGGGACGGCGGTCGCCACGTCGGCCCCCACTGCCGCGCCGCCCTCGCCAACTCCAATCCCCACGCGCACGCCCAGCCCCGCGCCCAGCGCGACGCAGGAGGTGCAGGTGTACGAGCAGTCCATGACCGTTCTCACGTATCCGTTTGCCGCGCACCTGGTGGCCGCCCCGGATTCCGTGTACGGCGGCCAGGTGGTGCGACTGGACCGCAGCGCCTACGAGGCATCGCGGCCCGAGCCGTCGCCGCACACCTACCGGGCGCTGGTCGTAGAAAACGCCTACCTGCGGCTCACCTTCCTGCCCGAATTGGGCGGTCGGCTGTATCAGTGCGTGTACAAGCCCACGAATCAGGCGATTTTCTACAACAACCGCGTGCTCAAGCCCACGTATTGGGGGCCGCTGCCGCGCGAGGAGAACTGGTGGCTGGCAGCCGGCGGCCTGGAATGGGCGTTTCCGGTGAACGAGCACGGGTACGAATGGGGCGCGCCGTGGGAGGTTGCCGTCCGTCGGGAGGGCGCGGGCGTGGAGGTCGTCCTGCGCCGTGCGAGCGGCGCGCTCCACGCCGAGGTCGCCGTAACGCTGGCGGCCGGCGAGGGGCGCTTCACCGTGTCGCCGCGGCTCACCAACGCCGGCACCCGCACCCTGCCCGTGCAGTTCTGGGCCAACGCCATGCTTTCGCCCGGCAGCGCGACGGTCGGTCCCGACCTGCGTCTCATCTTCCCGGCGGCGCAGGCGATTGTCCACAGCACCGGCGACCCATCGCTCCCCGGCGAGGGCGCAACGATGCCCTGGCCCGTGGTCGGCGGGCGCGACTTGAGCCTGTACGCCAACTGGCGCAACTGGCTGGGCGTCTTCGCCGCCGAACCGCTGCCTGCGTTTGTCGGGGCCTATGACACTCGCGCGGATGTGGGGGTGGCCCGCGTGCTTGGGGGCGTCGGTGGGGTCAAACTGTTCGCCTTCGGCAGCGAGTTCCCGGGCCTTTCCACCTTCGCCGACGATGGCTCGGCGTATGTGGAACTGTGGGCGGGGGCGAACCGAACGTTCTGGCCCGACGATGACGTGGCGTTGAACCCCGGCGCGTCCCTGGGCTGGACCGAGACCTGGATTCCGGTGGCCGGCATGGGCGGATTCACCGCCGCCACGCCGGATGCCGTCGTCCGCGTGGAGCGCGGGGGCGGCGGCATTGCAGTGGGGGCGTTCAGCCCTGTGCCACGGGCAGCCACGTTGCAGGTGGATGCCGCGGGCACAATCCTTCTTTCCGAGCGCGTTCTGCTCGGCCCGGGGCGGCCCGTGGCGCGGCGGCTGCCTCCTGCGGAAGGCCCCGTCCATTTGCGGTTGTGGGCCGATGATGGTATCCTGTTGGCCGAAGCGCAGCGCCCGTAACGGCGCGGGGCCTGCGGGCAGACACGCGGCCCGCGCCGACCAACGGCCGCAACCTATCCCAGACTGTCGGACAGAGGACATGGACAAAGCGCCCACGGACACACAACCGACACCAAGCACGCACGCACCCAAGCGCCGATTTCACCCGCGGCTGGGCGTGGCGTTGGTGATTGTGGGTCTGCTGGTGCTCCTGGCGGCGGTTACCGCGCTGGCGGTGTACCAGGGGTTGCAGGATCGGGCCACCCTGGCGCGGCGCAACGCCGAGGCTCACTACCAGGCCGGCCTGGCCCACATGCAGGCGGGCGAGACCGACCTGGCCATCGCCGAGTTTGAACTGGCGTTGAGGCTGGCCCCGGACTATTCCGAAGCCCGCGCGCAACTGGCGGTGGCCCAGCGCACCCGCGCCGCCGCTGGCGTTCCCACGTCCGAGGTGTACCAGGCCGCGCTGGATGGCCTGTTCGCGCAGGCGGTGGACTTGTACAACCAGCGCGATTGGAGCGGTGCTGCCGCCGCTTTTGAGCACATCGCCACGCTAGATCCCACCTACCGCCCCCAGGAGATTCAGCAGTACCGCTTTGATTGCTATCGGCTCCAGGGCGAGGCGCTGGAGGCCGAGAATCGGCTGGAGGAGGCCATCCGCGCCTACGATCAGGCCCTGCGCGCGCGGCCATCGGCGGCCGATATCGCCCGCAGGCGCGAACTCCTGGCGCTGTACAGCACGGGCGCAGGGGCAGCGGGCGCCGATTGGGGCAAGGCCGTGGAGGTGTTCCGCCAACTGTACACCATTGACCCCACCTTCCGCGACGTGGGCCAACGCCTGTACGACGCCTATGTGGGGCACGGCGATGCCTACATGGGCTGGGGGTTGTGGTGCCAGGCGCAGGAAGCGTATGCCGCCGCCAAGAGCATGGACGACAACCCCACCATCCGCGCGCGACTCAACGACGCGTCGCAGCGGTGCGCCGGGCTGGCCGAAGCCGCGCTGACGCCTTTACCCACCCGCGCGGCGGGACCGCCCATCCTGTCCGAGTTTCCGTTCGGGAGGCTCATCTTCGCCCGCTACGATGACGCCCGCAAGACCTACGACATCATGGCGCTGGACGCCGGAGCGGAGCAGGCCCAACTCCTTGCCCGAAACGCGAATCAGCCGGCGACAAGCCCCGATGGCGAGCGCCTGGCGTTCCATTCCACCGACAAGACGGCGCCCGGCATCTTCGTCCTGGACGTGCGCGGCGGCAAACGATGGGCCATCTCCACCTCGGCGCGGGACTCGCGGCCCTTCTGGTCGCCCGACGGAACCCAGGTCGCCTTCATCCGCGACGCCGGCTCGCCGACGGCGATGATTTTGGCGGCGCCTGCGGACGGGTCCGGCGAGGCCGCGCCCCTGGCCAGTGGCTGGTCCGCCGCCTGGTCGCGCACGAACCACCTGGCCCTCACCGGATGCGACGAGGCCCAGCGCGAGTGCGGCATCTTCGTGGAAGACTTGAGCCGCGGCGGGCGCATTCGCCTCACTGCCGACAAGAACGACGTCGGTCTGGCCTGGTCGCCCGACGGCAGCCACGTGGCCTATGTGTCCAGCCACGACGGCAACTGGGAAATCTACACCGTGAGGATAGAAGGCGGGTTTGTCCGCCGATGCACCGTCAACGCCGCCGACGATGGGATGCCGACCTGGTCGCCCGACGGGCGGCAGATCGCCTTCGTCTCCAACCGCGACGGCGTCTGGAGCCTGTACGTGATGCTGGCCGACGGAAGCGAGCAGCGCAAGATCATGGACTTGAGCATGTCCAGCCCTGACTGGATAAGCGGGCAGATGGCCTGGCTGCCCTAGCGGCCGATGGCGTGCGGGTGATTCATCGGCCCAGTTTGCGCTCCAGGTCTCGTAGGGCCTCTTGCAGTTGGTCCTGGCGCACGGCGGTGGTGAAGTCGCCGCGCGTGCGCTCCAGGACGCCGCGCACCATGTCGGTGGTGCGGCGCAGCCCCCCTGTGATCGCGTCGGGATAGTCCACCATCGCCAGGTGGCTGTAGATGATGTCTATGGCTTCCAGGGCGCGCTCCCCTTCGGCCACCTGGCCGCGGCGGATGCAGTCCAGCACGAAGCGGCGCAGCTCGCCTGCGGCCTCGCCGATGCCGTTGAGGTAGGCCGCTGGCTCCACCGCCAACTCCTTGGGCGTGGGAACAGGCTTGTTGGCGATGATGGCGTAGGTAATGTGGGCCTCGGCCAGTTCCTTCAGGGCATCCTGGGTATAGCCAGCAAAGTAGATGTCGGGATAGGCCGCCAGGTCGCGCACCATCTCGGCGGCGACATCGCGGGCCGCCTGTAGCAGGGCTTCGGCTGCGGCAAACTCCCCCCGGTGCACCGCGCGGATGGAGTTGGCGCAGTGCCGAATCAGCGTGCGGGAGCGGGCCAGGGTCGCGTCCCGAACGGCGTTCTTGGTCTCCAGTTCGTCCAGGATGGCCGCAATCGTCTGGTGCAAATTGTCCATGCGCGTCTCCTTTGCTAGGGCTGCGGGCGCGAAGTTGCGGGCATCGGCTCTTCTGGGGCGGCCCGCTTCACGGCCAGCAGCGTATAGTCGTCAAACTGGGGTTGGCCGTTGACGTGAGCGGCAACCTCGCGGTCAATGTGCTGAATCAGGGCTTCGGCGGTCTGGCTCATCGCGTCCACCAGGCAGCGCGCCAGGCGCTCGGTGCCGAACTCCTCTTCGCGCTCGTTGATGGCGTCGGTGAGGCCGTCGGTGTACATAAGCAGCACGTCGCCCGCGTTCATGCGCGTCTGCTTTTCCTCCAGAGCCACATCCTCCATGACGCCCAGAATCATGCCGTCGGCCGACAGGTATTCGGGCGTCTGGCCGCCGACGCGGGCGAGGAGCGGCGGGTTGTGGCCGGCGTTGGCGTAAGTGAAGACGCCCTCGCGCACGTCCAGCACGCCGTAGAACACCGTTACGAACATGCCCGAGGACGAGTCGGCCACGAGGAGGTCGTTGGCCCTGCGCAGAGCCTCGGCGGGGCTGCGACGTTCCAGCGCCGAGGCGCGGATGATGGTCTTGGACAGCGCCATGTACAGCGCCGCGGGCACGCCTTTGTCCGAGACGTCGGCGACCACAAACCCCACGCGGCGCTCGTCAAACAGGATGATGTCGTAGAAGTCGCCTCCCACGCGCCGCGCCGACCGCCACAGGGCCGCCACTTCCCAGCCAGGCAGGAACGGGCACGAACTGGGGAGAAAACTCTTCTGGATGCTCCGCGCCACTTCCAGTTCCTGCTCCAGGCGCTGGCGCTCGGCCATCTCCTGGGACAGGCGGTAGTTCTCCACCGCCATCGCGGTCTGACTGGCGATGCCCGTGAGCAGGGCCATGCGGTTCTCGGGGAAGCGGTGCTCCAGCCCCTGGAAGTCCACCAGCATGGCCCCCAGGATGTCGCCTTTGGTCTGGAGGGGCAGCGCTAGGAGCGAGCGGATGCCGAACTTCTCGGCCAGGTCCTTCGGGACCAGGTCGCTTTCGGCTACATTCGCGACAATGAGCGGCTCCTTGCGGTGCGCCAGTTCGCCGAGCAGGGGGAATTCGTCGGCGCGGAAGGCCAGTCCCGCGAAGTCGGCCTCCAGTTTGCGGTCCACGCCGTACTGCTTCGCGGGCAGGAATTGCTGCCGACGCTCGTCCCACAGGAGAATCATGCAGCGGTCCACGCCAACCAGGATGGGCGTGATGCGCACGACGGCTCCGAGCGCCTCGTCCAGGTCCACGGCGGCGTTGATGGACTCGGCTACCTGGAGCAGGGCGTTGGAGACATAGGCCTCTTCCTGGAGGGCGTCGTAGAGTTGGGCGCTTTCAATCGCGGTGGCCGTCTGATTGGCCACGCCCGACACGATGGCCAGCGCCTTGCTGGCGGGGGGCCAGGCGGCGTCGGCGAATTCCACCGCCATGCAGCCGCGAACCTCGCCGCGCGCCACGAGCGGGAAGGCCGCCAGATGGCGGATTCCGTAGGCGCGCACCAGGTCGGCGGGAACCCAGGCCGTGATTTCCTCGTCTGGCACGATCACGGGGGACTTGCTGGCGACAATCCTGGCGAGCAGGGGCACATCGGCGGGGCGAAGGCACAGGGCGCCCACCCTGGGGGCGGCTCCCCGCGCCGTGCTGTACCCCTCGTCGGTGCAGAACTCGCCGGTGGCGCGGTCCAGCAGGAAGATGGTGCAACGGTTCACGCCCACCAGGAGCGGCACGATGTCCACCACCGCGCTGATGGCCCCCTCCACGGAAGTCTGCTGGCCCACCGCCTCGGCCACCTGCAGCAGGACGGTGGAGACCCACGCCTCTTCCTGCTGCGCGGCGAAGAGCGTGGCGTTGCGCACCGCCACGGCGATCTGGTCGGCCAGCGCCTGGAGCACAGGTAGATCTTCGGCGTCAAAGGCGTTGGGCTCCTGACTCTGGAGGTCAAACACGCCCAGAATCTGCTTGCCGAAACGCAGCGGCATGGCCAATTCGGAGCGGACGTCGCCGATGCTGGGGCCGGGACGGTAGCGGGGGTCCGCCTGCACGTCGTTCACCACCAGCGGCTCGCCGGTGCGAGCCACCCAGGGGACGATGCCCTCGGCGTCCAGGCCGAAGCGCAACTGGGCCGAAACGGAGTCGGCGGGGGCGGTTCCGGCTCGGTACACCACCTCGCGCTGCGCCCCGTCCACGGTGAAGACGTGGACGTGCGGGTAGTTGAACTGCTCGGACACCAGGTTCACCACCTCGTCCAGCATGGCGTCCAGGTTGAGGATGGAGACGATCTTGCGTCCCACCTCGCTGACGGCGGCCAGTTGCCGCGCGCGCTTGCGTTCGCGGTCGTACAGCCGCGCCTCGTGGATGGCGACGGCCACCTGGGTCGCCACCGTCTGCATCGTTGCCAGGTCGTCCTGGGTGAACGCGTTGCGCCGATCGCTCTGCACGTCCAGCACGCCGAGGATGCGCCCTTCCAGCAGCAGGGGAACGGTCAACTCGGAGCGGGTCTCCTCCAGGTGATCCACGGGCCTGTAGCGCGGCTCCTGCGTTACGTCGTTAGCCAGAACGGGCTGGCCCGTCTCGGCCACGTAGCCCGTGATGCCCTGGCCCAGTTCCACCTGAAAGTAGCAGGTGCGCCCCGACTCGGACGAGGCCGCCTGAAAGTCCAGTTTGCCCGTGCGCGGGTCAACGGTGAACAGGGCCACGTAGTAGTACCCGAACGTCTCGCGGATGACGTCCACCACCAGGTTGAAGAGCGTAGTCAGGTCGCGCAGCACCGCCACTTGTTGCGTAACGCGCGCGATGGCGGCCAACTGTCGGGAGCGGCGCTGTTCGGCCTCGTAGGACTGGGCCTTGCGGATGGCGAGCGCGCCCTGGGCCGCCAGCGCCGACAGGATGCGCAGGTCGTCCTCGGTGTACACGTTGGGGTCGGCGTGTTGCACCGACAGGACGCCAATGAGGTCGTGGTCGGCCACCAGGGGCACCAGGATGACGGAGCGGGTCGCCTGGCCGATGACCGTCGGCGTGAAGGGCAGGGCCTCGCGCTCCATGTCGCGGATGAGGAGAGGCTGGCGGTGCTCCTGGAGGTAGCGGATGCCGGGCGTGTAAGGGATTTCGTTGGGACTCAACCGCTGGCCGTTTTCCACCATGATCGCGTGCCGAATGCGTTGGTTCTGCGGGTCGGCGATTCCCAGCATGAACGTGTGCGACGTATCCACGAGTTCGGAGCAGTAGCGGTAGATGAGTTCGCACAGTTCGTCCACGTTCAGGGACGCGCGGGCGAAATCCCAGCCGATGCGGTCCAGGAGCGTGAGTTCGCGGAGCCGCCGCTCGCGGGTCAGGCGGGCGTCGGAGAACGCCTGCAAGGTGATGCTGGCGGCCACGACCCCCGCCGTTACGACCGCAAACAGGCCCATCTCGCCGCGCGCGTACAAAACCGCGATGGGCACGGCCATGGGCAGCGGCAGGAGTTCCACCAGCACGGAGACGGGGAGCGAGTCGCGGACGAAGGTACGCAGGCCCGCCCTGCCGCCGGATAGGGTCATCACCGCGCCCCAGGCCAGGTGATCCACGGCGAACCACGCGACGAAAAGCGCCGCAAGGGCTGGCACGTCGTGCCACGACGGGCGTAGCAGGGGGATGTCGCCGCCCAGATGGAGATAGAGTGCGCCGCCCCCCAGCGCCATCATCGCCTTCAGGCTGCCGTCAAACAGCGGGGTGAGCAGGAGCGTCTCCCAGTTGCGCGCCTTGCCCCGCAGCGCGTGGAGCCATAGGTACACGAACCCGCCCAGGAACGAGACCACCGCGCCGCCCAGCGGGCCGAAGATGAGAACCGCCGCCACGTCCACCATGCCCACCAGGCAATGGGTTACCTTCTGGGTGGTGTGGAACCCCGACCGCTGCAGGATAGCCGATAGGGCGACGAAGAGGAGCAGGGGGACAACCTGGGGACGCCATGCCATCGTCGCGGCGGCATAGGCCAGCGCGGCCAGCCCGCCGGCGGCGACCGTCAGTTGGAAAGCCACGCGCCCGAATGGGAGTCCTGCCTTCACCCTAGCCCACCTCGCCGCCCAGGAACGCGGCTGCCGCTTCTTGCTCGGACGCGTGAATCGCGAAGATCTTGTGGAAGCCGGATAGCACGAACACTTCCCTGACGCGGTCTTTCATGGCACACAGCCGGACATCACCGCCCTGTTTTCGCGCGGCGCGCAGGGCCACCAGGAGCACTTTCAGGCCGCTGCTGCTGATGTAACTCACCCGCCCGAAGTCCACGATGATGTGAGGGTGCCCCGCAGCCAGGAGTGCGTTCAGTCGCGCCTCCAACTCAGGCGCGAGGCCGGCATCCAGTCGCCCGCGCGCCTCCACCACCCACACATCCTCGGCCCAGTCGGAGCGGCGCACATTCACCGCGTTTTCCTCTTCACCATCGTCAGGCGGTTGCCGTCCTGGTCAAACTCAAATCGCACCTCGTCCATGATGGAGCGCATGAAGTGGAGGCCCAGGCCGCCGGTTTCGCGGCGCTCCAGCGGGGCCTCCAGGTCGGGCGTGTGCACCGCGCGGGGGTCAAAGGGGCGGCCTGTGTCGTGGACCTGGATTTGGATTCGGTCGGGGTACACGGTTACGGCGATGCGAATCTGCCCGGGGCCGCCGGCGTAGGCGTGCTCTATGACGTTGGTACACGCCTCATCGCAGGCCAGTTGCAGGTTGAACACACCTTTCTCGTCAAACCCAGCCTTGCGCGCGATGCCGGCGATGAAATCGCCGATGAGGGCCAGGTTCTCAAACCGCGCGGGTACCGTCAGTTCGTACAAAGAGGTTTCTTCCATCCGCTTGGTTTCCACGACAGGCGACCCGTGGCGCGGGTTTCCATACCCGCGGCCCGCACGCGCCACCGCTCGCTCGCGGTGCGCCCTGCCGCTACAGGTTCCCGACGGCCTCTACCGCATCCGGGAATATCTTGAACACGCGGGTAAGGCCCGCCAACTCAAAGGTCTCCATGATGTGCTGGGGAAGCGCCGCCAGGTACACATCCCCGCGATTCCAGCGGCGGCACGTCTTGGCCGTGGAGATGAGGACACGCAGGCCCGCGCTGCTGATGAAGTTCAGGCCCGACATGTCCACCGCGATGCGAAACTGCCCCTGCTCCATGAGGTCTTTGAGGACCTTTTCCAGGTCGGGGGCGTTGCTGCTGTCCACGCGGCCGGAGACCTTCACCAGGCTGGCCCGCTTGAGTTGCTTGACTTCCATCTCCATTGAGAGTCCTCCTTGCGCAAATGGGGTGATGGTGCGAAAGTTCACGGCCCATTATACCCGATTGCGTGGCGCGTGTACAATTGCGGACAGAGCGGATTCGCTTCACCGTGTGTTGGCAACGCCAGAAGCCAACACACTTTGGAGCCGCGCGCCAGGCCCAGCGTTGCATCCGCCCAAGCCCCGTGCTACAATGAAATCCAATCCCTGGTTGCGCTCTGCATTCTCCGGAGGAGGCGGGCAACATGAGACAGATGCTCGTGGGACTGATCGCCATGCTCCTTATTATTCTCCCCCTGCTGGTGCCCGCTCCGGACCTGCCGGCCCGCGCCCAAGGCCCGGGCATGACGCGTTCATCCTCCGCCCTATGCTCTCCCTTCCCCCCGCCGACCGGCCCTATCGTTACCGTCTCCACCGAGGCCGAACTGCGCGACCAGGCCCGCAACGCTGCACCCGGCACCACCATCCTCGTCGCCCCTGGCACCTATTATCTGCAGGATGCCGTCTGGGTAACCCACGACAGCATTGCCATTCGGGGCGCTACCGGGGACCGCGATGACGTAGTCCTGGACGGCGGCGGCATGCTCACGTGGACGAACACCCATGTCATCGCCATAGATGCCGACGACGTTACCGTGGCCGACCTGACCATCCGCAACGGCGACGAGCACGGCATTTCGGTGCAGGGTCGCGACCGTCCGGTCCTGTACAACCTGCACATCGTGGACACCGGCTACCAACTGGTCAAGGTCAACCTCCTGGGCGACGGCAGCGACGACGGCCTGCTGGCCTGCTCCCGCCTAGAGTACACCACAACCTCGCCGGAGGACTACACCAACGGCATCAGCGCCCACAATGCTCACCGCTGGACGGTGCGCGACAACCAGTGGATCCGCATACGCACACCGGGCAATGCCCCCGTCCCCGCCATTCTGTTCTGGTCAGGCTCGTCCGACACGGTGGTGGAGCGCAACCTGCTGGTGGACTGCTACCAGGGCATCGCCTTCGGCAACGCCAGCCACGGCCCCGGTGATCACATCGGCGGCGTGGTGCGTAACAACGTCATCTACGCGTCCCTGCCCCACGACGTGGTCGTTGAGATGGTCCATGCTACCGACTGGCTGGTGGCCCACAACACTGCCCTGCTCCTCAACCCCGACGCCGGCCTGACCTGGGGCATGGAAGCGCGCTTTGCTGACACCTCCGGCACCTTCGCCTACAACCTGACCAACATGGACATCCGGCTAAACCGCGACGGAGCCAACGCCACCGGCACGGGAAACGTCGTGAATGCCCAGAGCGACTGGTTCGCCGACCCGGCGGGCGCAGACCTGCACCTGACGAACGCGGCCACGGCGGCCATTGACCAGGCAGCGGCATTGGCGCAGGTAACCGACGATTTGGACGGCGACGCGCGGCCCATCGGTCCCGCGCCGGACATCGGCGCCGACGAGTTCCGATCCCAAACCCAAACCTCAATCCCGCTGGCGGCGGGGTGGAACCTGGTGTCAGTGCCCGTGGTGCCCCACAGCACGGCTATTACCGACGTGCTGGCATCCATCGCGGGCAGGTATGCCATCGTTCACACCTGGGACGCCGCCGCGCAGGGGTGGCGCACGTACAACCCCGCGCTACCCCCGGAAGCGAGCATGTTGCACTCCCTGGACGAAAAGACGGCGTTCTGGATTCTGCTGACCGAGGCCGCGACGCTGACGGTGGATGGCACGCCACCCGCCACGACCGACCAGACCTTGTTTGCCGGGTGGAACCTGGTGGCATATCCCTTTGCTACGGCGCGCCCTGTGGCCGAGGCGCTGGCGTCCATCGCGGGCAAGTACACCGTGGTGTGGGCGTACTACGCCGACGAGCCACAGCCGTGGAAGCACTACAGCCCCGCTGCACCCTTTGGCAACGATTTAGCGGAGATGGAACCCGGGCGCGGGTACTGGGTGCGCGCGACCGAGGCGTGCACCCTTGTGATTCCGTAGGGGCTGCGCCCGTGAGTACACGGGGCCAGCTCCTGGAACTGACCAACCCCTCTGTGCGCTATCTTGCCCTGCGCGATCTGTTGGAAATAGAATCCGCAGAGTTGTGCGCTTGGTACAGGCGCGGCGCACCTCAGGGAGTGTGTCGCACCTTACTCACCAACACAAAATAGAACCGAGCCCGAGGCCAGACAAATGCAGGGGCAGACCCAGGAGTCTGCCCCTGACATCTGGGGCGCGCACGCCGTTGCGCCCCCTGCTACTCGTACCGCAGCGCGTCTATCGGGTTCAGCGCCGCCGCGCGGCTCGCGGGGTAGATGCCGAAGAACAACCCCACCGCCGCCGAGAACCCTGTCGCCAGCAAGACCGTGGACACGGTGATGACCGGCTGCAGCGACCCCGACAGTTGCCCTACCAGTTGCGACCCTACGGCGCCCAGCGCGATGCCGATGAACCCGCCGGCCAAACTGAGCACCATCGCCTCAATCAGGAACTGCCACAACACATCCCGCCGACGCGCGCCTACGGCTTTGCGCAGGCCGATCTCCCGCGTGCGCTCCGTTACCGACACCAGCATGATGTTCATGATGCCGATGCCGCCCACCAGAAGCGAAATCGCTGCAATGGCCCCCAGGAAGATGGTCAGGATGGACGTGATCTCGCCGAAGATGTTGAGGATGTCCTTCTGGTTGATGACGGTGAAATCGTCGTCGCTCTCGTACAGGATGCCGTGGCGGTCGCGCAGCAACTGGGCGATCTGCTCCATCGCCGCCTCCATGCGGCTTTCGCTCACCGCCTGGGCGTAGATGGCCGACACAACGTAGTCGCCCGAGGCCGAGCGCCGCTGCGTCAGTTTGGTGTGGAACGTGGTCAGCGGCACGAACACCGAATCGTCCACCCCGCCGAACCCCGTGCCGCCTTTGCTGGCCAGCACGCCGATGACCCGAAACGAGATGCCTTTGATCTTGATCGTCTGGCCCACGGCGTAGCCATCTGGGAAGAGCGCCTCGGCAGCCGAATGGCCCAGCACCGCCACCCGCGACCCGCCATTGAAATCCTCCTCGCTGAAGAACGTCCCTTCGGCCACCTTGTGGTTGCGCACCTGGGGATAGTTCACGGTCGTGCCGCTCACCGATGTGCGGATGCCTCGGTCGCGGTAGACCACCGTGGTGTTTATGAAGGACTCCACCGCCACGGCCTGGACGTCCGGCACGCGCTGCGGGTCTGCGATGGCCTTGGCGTCGCCGTAGGTCAGGGTGTTGATCGTGCTAGTCGCCATCGCGCTGCCCGCGTTCCTGCTGGACTGGGCCGACAGGTTCCCCGGCACCACAAACAGCAGGTTGGAACCGATGCTCTGAATCTGTTCCTGCACCAGCACTTGCACGCCTTGCCCCACCGACAGAAGCGTGATCACCGCCGCGACGCCGATGATGATGCCCAGCATGGTGAGGGCCGCGCGCAGTTTGTTGGCCGAAAGGCTCCTGAAGGCGATCTTGATGCTCTCTGCGATGTTCATGGCGCGCCTCCCGCAGATTCTACGGCCAACTGCATCTGGGCCACCGGCTCGTCGCCCACGATCTTGCCATCCAGAAGCCGCACGATCCGCCGCGTGTGTCGCGCGATCTCCAGGTCGTGGGTTACGAACACGACCGTGATGCCCCGCTCCAGGTTCAGCCGCTGGAAGATGCCCACGATCTCGCGCCCCGACTTGGTGTCCAGGTTGCCGGTCGGCTCGTCGGCCAGGATGATGGACGGCTCATTGACCAGCGCCCGCGCGATTGCCACGCGCTGCTGCTCGCCGCCCGACAGTTCGCTGGGCCGATGATCCAGCCGATGCCCCAGCCCCACCGCCTGCAGCGCGGCCACCGCCCGTCTGCGTCGTTCCGCGCCCGAGACGCCGCCGTAGGTCAGCGGCAGTTCCACGTTCTGCAGCGCGCTGGTGCGGCGCAGCAGATTGAAGTTCTGGAACACGAAGCCGATCTTCTTGTTGCGGATGCTGGCCAACTGGTCATCGCTCAGGCGCGACACGTCCACGCCCTCCAGAGTGTACTGCCCGCTGGTGGGCTGGTCCAAGCACCCGATGATGTTCATCAGCGTGGACTTGCCCGAACCCGACGGCCCCATGATGGCCAACAGTTCGCCCCGACGGATTTGCAGGCTCACGCCGCAGAGCGCCGGCACCTCTACGACGCCCATCTTGTACACTTTGCAGATGTCGGTCATTTGAATCAATACGTCATTATCCATTGCACCCTGCCCGCTCTTGCCACTGGTAGCCTCATTGCGGCCCGAACAGGCTCCGCAACTGCTGGCTGGATGAGATCGTCGTGATGACGACGGTCTCGCCCTCGGCCGGGCCTTCCAGGATTTCGGTGTAGCGTTCGTCGCGGATGCCGGGCTTGATGTACACCTGCTCCACCTGCCCGTTGCGCAGCACCTGCACGTAACGCTGGCCCGTCTTCTCGTCGGTGCGAATGGCGCGGTTGGGCAGCACAAGGGCGTCGGCCTTCTCGGCCACGACGATGTCTATCGTCGCGCTCATGCCCGTGCGCAGGGGCGCGTCGGTGGGATCCACGGCGATGCGCACATCATAGGTAACCACGCCTGTGGTCTGCGACCCCGCCAGCCCGACGCGGTCCACATGTCCCTGAATCGGGGTATCGGGCAGCGCGTCCAGGGCGATGCGCGCCACCTGCCCCACGCGCACCAGCGCCACGTCCATCTCATCCACCGCCACCATGATGTGGAAGGCGGACGTGTCGGCGATGATCACAGCGGGCGTCCCCGCAGCCACCAATTGCCCCACATCCACCGACACCTTCTCCACGACGCCAGCAAACGGCGCGCGCAGCACCGCCGAGTCCAGCCTTCGCTTCGCCTGATCCACGGCGACCTGCGCCGAATCCACCTGCGACTGGGCGATGGCCAAATCCTCAGGCGAGGGGGTGCGCTTCAGCCGCTCTAGGTTGGCCCGCGCCTGGGCAATCTGCGCCTCGGCGGCCTTGAGCGCGCTCTCGCTGGGGCCTGCCGTCGCGACGCGGTAGTTGGCCAGGGCCGTCTGGTAGTCTATGGTTGCCTGCTGCAACTGGAGCGCCTGGGGCGAGGCCGCGGCATCCCCACGCCACGCGATGCGGTCGTAGGCGGCCTGCGCCTGCTTCAGCACGGCCTCGGCCCGCTCCACGTTGGCTTTGGCCACGGCCACCTCGTCGGCCGTCGGCCCTTTCTTCAGTTTCTCATAGGACGCGATGGCGCTGGCCAGGCTCGCCTCGGCCGCAGCGATGTCCTCTTTGCTGGGGCCGGCCTTGGTCTGCTCATAGCGGGCTTGGGCCGCGCGCAGCGATGCCTCGGCGCTCCGCAAGGTCAACTCCAGGTCGGTGGCGTCCAGCCGAGCCAGGGGCTGGCCCTTCTGGACAACGTCGCCCTCGTCCACCAGGACCTCCAGGACGCGGCCCGATATCTCAAAGGACAGCGTGGCCCTCTGGGCGGGCGCGACGTTTCCGGTGGCGTTGACCACCTGCGTGAGCGCCCCCCGCGCCACGGTTACAGTCTCGGCTTGGGTTGTGCCGTTGTCGCCTCGGCCCACCGCGCGCACCAGGAAGAACGCACCAACGGCCACAGCCGCCACGATGGCTACGATGACGATAGTCTTCCGGTTCATGTTGCCACTCCCTCATCATGCGACGCTACGCTGGAGCATCAGGTCCCGCAGGGGCAGGTCTGAAACTGCCCCTACCCTTACCGCGATGATTTGCAACGAGGATCGTCGCTTAGCGTCGCTATTATTTTGTGTCGCTAATTATATTCACCCCCGCACCACATGTCAAATCGGGTGTGTCTCCCAACGGCGACGCCCGCAGCGCGGGTTTCCATACCCGCGCGCCTGCACGGCGACGCCCGTAGCGCAGGTTCCCATACCCGCGCACCCCTCACGAGCGGCGAGGGCGGGCCAGATCCTCGGTGTCCAGAATCAACGTTACGGGGCCGTCGTTGTGGATTTCCACCAGCATGTGCGCCTGGAAGCGGCCCTCCTCCACACGGACACCGAGGCCCCGCAGCGCCTGACAGAATCGCGCCACGAGGGGTTCCGCCACATCGGGCGGGGCGGCGTTGGTGAAACTGGGGCGGCGGCCCTTCCGCGAGTCGCCGTAGAGGGTGAACTGGGACACCACCAGCGCGGCCCCTCCCACGTCCAGCAGCGACAGGTTGAACTTGCCGTCGGCGTCGCTGAAGATGCGCAGATTGGCCACCTTGTCGGCCAGTTTCGCCGCGTCTTCGGGCGTGTCTCCGTCTTTGACACCCAACAGGACGACCAGCCCGTCGCCGATTTCCCCGACGGTTTGGCCGTCCACCGTAACCTTGCCATGCGTTACGCGCTGCACCACGGCTCGCATGAGGTTTCCTCTCGCCTGTACAATCTATCCAGCGTCGCGGCCCACCAGTTGTCGCAAGTCGTCCAACGCTCGGTTCTCCAATTCATCCATGATAGCCGCCAAGACCTGGCCGGGCAAATCGGGCAGGCGGCAGATGGCGATGTCCAGCATCACGGCGCTGGCTCCCGCGAGCACGGCCTGCACCGCCTGATGCGGCGCGTGGAGGCCGCCGAAAGCGACCAGCGGGAAGGGGAACTCGCGCAAGGCGAGGAGCGCGCGAACACGCCCGGGCCGTGCACGTCGCCCTGCACCCAGGCTTCGTCCTCGACGCTCCACGCGGTCCCCTGCGGGGGCGCGCCCACTACGAGGGCATCGGCCACGCCGACCAGCGCCTCGGCGTAGTCGGCCGCGCCTGCAAGGGGGACCTGTACCAGCAGCGGCTTGTCGCTGGCAGCGCGCAGTCGGGCGGCGGCGCGCGCGGCCTCGTCGGGCGGCAGGGCGTCGGCCCGCCATTCCAGCGCAGCGACCTCGCGCGCCTCCTCCAGGGCCTCGGCGCAGGCGGCCAGTTCCGCCGGCGACTCGCCCGCCACGTGCGCGATGACCGGCGGATTGGCCCGCCGCCAGCGCTTTGCCCAGTGGCGCAGCACCGACCGCACCGCCGCCGGGCCTCCGGTGTCTATCACGACACCCGCGGGCACAGGCGCAAAACGCGGCGACTTGCCGACCGCCCGCGCGGCCAGCGGCAGCGTAACCACCGCGCCCAGCGCCGCCGCATCCACCGCCTCGGGCGCGGCCCCGTATCCGGCCGCCCCACACCCCAGCAGGATGGGCGTGGCCAGGGGAAGTCCTGTCTTGTGCCCAGGGGCCAAATCCACCGACAGGTTCGCAGAGGCTCTCATCGTTTCGCGCATCTTCACACCAGGTCGCGCAAGTCAAACACAGGGCCGTCGGCGCAGACGCGGGCCGACCCGCGACGCAGCCGAATCCGACACACGCCGCACACGCCGAGCGCGCACAGCATCCGCCCGCGCACCAGCACCTGGCAGAACCCCCGGGCGTAGCGCAGTCGCACCTGCTGTATGGCCTCGGCGAGGGCCAGATGGAGCGCGGGCGACCCCGCCGCATAGGCCGCATCGGCCCAGCGCAGCGTTTCGCTCAACGCCGCCGTCAGGGCCTCGGTTCCCACGGCCGAGCGGTACTCCGCCGATGACGGCAGCAGCCCGGGCGGCAGGAGTTCGGCGCGGCTGAACGGGCTCCACACCAGGAACGACACCTCTAGCCGCCGCGCCGCCGCTTCCTGCACCAGCGTCAGCAGCGGCAGCCCTTCCATCCCCTCGGACACCACCAGCAGATTGCGCGCCGCGGCGTTCAGCGCGAAGCCGTTGCCTAGTGGCCCTGTAACCTGAATCGGCCGCTCCGGCCATAGCGTCGCCAGCCAGCGGTCTCGGTCGTCCATCTGGAGCAGGCATCCCAGGTCCTCTGCCGAGAGGTGGGTGGGGAAAAGCGGCGTGGGCAGGTACGGCTCCAGCCGCTGGCGATCCACAACGGCGATGAACTGCCCCGGCCGCAGGGATGCGGCCACGTCGGGCGCGCGCAGGCGAAGCCAGAGCAGATCGGGGTCCAGCACCCGAACCTCGGCCACCCGCGCGCGTGTAACCCATGGGGCCATCGCTTGCCTCTCAGCCCGACAACGCCTCACGCAGCGCGTCGGCCACGCGGAACGGATCGCTGCTCACGACGCTGGACCCGAAAAACTCCATGGCACCCACGTCCGACGTCCTGCTGTGGAGCGGGCCGCGGTCCACCATCCGCGCGATGACCGGGAACCCGGCCCAGTCTTCGGGCACGGAGTCTATGGGCTTCCACAGCAGCGCCAGATTGAAACTCTGGACGCCGAGATGCCGCACATACGCCTGGAGCGCGCCGTACACGCCGTGGACAAACGCCGGCCCGATGCGGTCGGCCACCACCCAGACCTCCTTCTCCTTCTTGGGCGCCAGGTAGGCGAAGACGTGGACGCCCTGGGATTCCACGCCCAGGCCGAGCGCCTGGTGAACCGCGCAGAGGTCCGCGAAGTAGTCCGTGCCGTGGCCGATGCGGTAAAGGAGCGCCGCCCGCCTCAAGGCTTCCACCTGCGCGTAGTGGATACCCTTGCCCAACACGGCCTGCATGTGGCCGTGCACCCGCGACGCGGCGGCCCGCCACAGGCAGTTCCAGAACAGCATGAAGTAACGCACGTCGGCGTCGGCGCTGTGGGCCGCCCGCGCCCAGGCCAATGCGGTTTCCAACGCGTCGTCGATGGACGCCTCGGTGAAAGCCAGCGGGTCGTGCTCGTCAAAGATGATGACCGAGTGGAATCGCTCAATGGGCACAAGGTTCGCTGCCGTTACAGAGAAAGCGCCGCGCACCCGCCCGAAGGTGTTTTCGGTAGTGCGTTCCAGCGGCGCGCAGAAGGGGTCGTCGGCGGTCGGGCCTGGGATGTCCACCGATGACGCCAGCCGCTCGTCGTGGGGGCGGCGCTGACGCAGCGGGTTGAACAGCGTGCCGTCCAGGGTGATGAGGTTGGTAACCCGCACCAGCGTCTGGCGCAGCACGGGCTCCACGCCGCCGAACAGCGCCTCCACTTCGGCCTTCATCGGCGCGGGAATCACCACGTCGGCCTGGTCGGTTGCAATGTGGAAGATGCGGGCAAATCGTTCGCGTTCGGCCTCGGGCAGCGCGGCCACCAGGGATTCCAAATCGGCGATAGTACGTTCGTGTTCGGTCATGTTCTCCTCGTTTGGCGTCTAGTATCCCAGCGTCTTGTCCACCAGGTTCAGCAGCGGCTCGCCAGCCAGGTAGCGCCGCAGGTTCTCGGCGAACAGGTCGGTGGCGCGGTCGTTGTAGGCCGCCGTGGTCGCCGCGATATGTGGCGTCAGGATGACGTTGGGCAGGTCGTACAGCGGGCTATCGGGCGGCAGCGGCTCCTGCCAGAAAACGTCCAGGCCAGCGCCCGCGATGCGGCCCTCGCGCAGGGCGCGGATGAGCGCCTCCTCGTCCACCACCTCGCCCCGTGAGATGTTGACGAAGTACGCCGTCGGCTTCATGGCCCGAATGACCGATTCGCTCACGATCCCGCGTGTCTCGGGCGTCAGAGGGAGCGCCACCACCACGTAGTCGCACGCCGACACCATCTGCTCCAGTTGGTCGGGACCGAAAACGCCGTCCACATGCTGCATCTGGGCGTCGCCCGCGCCGGGGATGCGATAGCCGACGTCTTCGCGCCTGCCCGGGTTGCGCTTGGACGCCAGCACCCGCATGCCGAAGGCCTTGGCGAGACGGCCGATCTCGCGGCCGATGCTGCCGTAGCCGATGATGCCGATGGTTGCGCCGCGCAGTTCCGCGCCGAGCAGGGCCGCCCAGCGCCCCTTGGGCCATTCGTGCTTCTGCTGCAGGGCGAAGGCTAGGGGGAATCGGCGGGCGAAGGCCAGCATGGAGCCGAAGACGTATTCGGCGATGGGCACGGCGTGGATGCCGCTGGCCGTGGTGATGGCGATGTCCGATTTCATGATGGGCTTGTCCAGCAGGTGATCGGCCCCCGCGCTGGAGAGTTGCACCCACTTCAGGCGCGGCGCCTGTTCGGGCAGGAAGTCGGCGTGGTACGTGTACAGAATTTCCGGCTCGCCCACCAGCGGCAACATGTCTTCGGGCGTCTTGCAGGTGATCTGCGCGATGTCCAGGGCGGGCGAGACGGCTCGCAGCCGCGCCAGTTGCTCATCCGACAGTTTCAGCACGCTCAACACTTTGACTTTCTCGGCCATATCCACGCTCCGATGAGGGATTCGGCATTCAGTATAAACCGAGATGGCCTTCTCGTCCAGAACAGCGCAGCCGCGTCATCGCGGGCGAGGCGACTGCGCCGCCGTTCTTGCATCGCCGCCTCGCCCGTGCTACACTCCGGCACGAGTTCCATCTTGTTACCTCTCAATCGGGCGGAGCGCACTCTATGGCAAGGCTGCATATCGGCATCGTCGGCGCGGGGCCGGCGGGGATCATGGCGGCGCTGGAAGCGGCGCGGCGCGGCGCACGGGTAACGCTGTTTGACACCAACGCCATCGTCGGGCGCAAGATTCTGGTAACCGGCAACGGGCGGTGCAACATCACCAATGTCCATGCCGCGCCCGACAAGTACGCCTGCGCCGACCCCGAATTCGTGCGCGTGGCGTTCGCGCGCTTCGGCCACCGCGAGACCGTCGCCCGCCTGCGCGACGTGGGCATCCTCATCTACTCCACGCCCGACGGCTGGTGCTATCCTCTGTCCGAGTCGGCGGCCAACGTGGCCGACATTCTGGGGGCGGCGCTGGAACTGGCGGGCGTGGAGACGCGCCTGCAGACCAAGATCGCGGACATCCGCCCCGGCCCGCGCGGCATCGGCCTGGCGATCGGCGGGGGGCCGCACGTGCAGACCTTTGACCGCGTCATCGTGGCGTGCGGGGGCAAGGCGTATCCGGCGCTGGGGTCCCGCGGGGATTTGTTCCCGGTCTTGGAGTCACTGGGGCATCGCATCGTGCCGATTCGTCCGGCCCTCGCGCCCCTCACCGCCGACGTGAAGCGGTTCCACAAACTTCAGGGTGTGCGGCTGGACGTGGCGCTGACCCTGTACGACGGCGACCGCGTCCTGGGGCGCAGCATGGGCAACATGATGTTCACCGAGTACGGGTTCAGCGGCCCGGCGGCCATGGACTTGGCCCATCTGGTGAGCGCGCGCCCGGGCACCTACCTGACGCTGGAGATCAACCTGCTCCCCTACGTGCGGGCGGCGCTGGAGGAACTCCTGGCGCGCAAGAGCCGTGAGCCGTTCCCCGTGCGCGTTCTCCTGGGCGCGGTCCTGCCCCAGAAGATTCCGCCGCTCGTGATGGCCGTGGCCGGCGTGCGCCCCGACGCCAGGCTCACCGAAATCCCGGACGCTGAGCGCGCCCGCCTCATGGAGACGCTCACCTGCCTCAAGGCCACCGTTACGGGCACGCGCGGCTTTACGTTCGCGCAGGTGTCCACGGGCGGCGTCCCGCTCGCCGAGGTGGATCCGGCTACGATGGCGTCGCGCGTGGTGCCGCACCTGTACTTCGCAGGCGAGGTTCTTGATGTCGTCGGCCCGTGCGGCGGGTACAACTTGCAGTGGGCGTGGACCAGCGGGGCGATTGCCGGTGCGGGGGCGGCGGGTGGCGGGTAACCCCTCACATCCCCCTGGCCGCCCGCAGGCGCTGTTCCCTCGCCCGCGGCGGGAGAGGGCTAGGGTGAGGGGTGTTCGGATCACGAAGGACACGAAAGGGCGCGAAAGGCACGACCGCACATGCGCATGCCGCGCGGGGCTAAACCCCCGCGCTAAAGGCGCGAAGCCCCTTCGGGGCTGGCCCAGCCCGTAGGGCTTCGCCCATTCAGCCCGATGCTTCAGCGTCGGGCGACAAGCAACCGCGAATCCACCCCCAGCCCGCAGGGCTTCGCCCATTCAGCCCGATGCTTCCGCCTCGGGCGGGCGTGCGCGTAGGTTCGTGTAATTCGTGGATAACCGGGTGGTGTACGCTGGGGCCTCATGGGGGCCTGTCCTGGATGCGAAAAACGAAGAAAAAACGAGAAAACACGCGTTCCTGTCCGTCTTAACCCGAGATATCCTCGCAAATGTTCTCTATGATTCCCCTTGTCCCGCGAATCGCATTCCACATCCTTGCTTTTTGACCCTGGTTTGTGTATACGCTAGGTAGTCTGACACGGCTGTATGGCCATGAAGAAGGAGACGTTTATGGTTTTGGAATGGGAGTGCATGGAATGCGGCTATATTGAAGAAGGCTCTCGCCCGCCTGCGCGCTGTCCCGAATGCGGTGCACCGCGGCACCGCTTCCAGCGGCTGGATATCCTGGACGAGGAGGAGGAAGACGAAGCCTTGGACCTCCTGGATGACTACGACCTGGAGGAAGACGAAGACCTCTGGGACGAGGATGAGGACGAGGACTTCTTTGACGACGAAGATGAGGATTTCTAGTCCCTCGCGCGTATCCCAACGCGCCCGACCCGTGCCGGGCGCGTTTTTGTTTTCGGCCCCGCTTGTGCTATACTTCGCACCATGAACGAACCCGAAGTGATCCAACGCATTCTGGAACAAACCAAGACCATTGCCGTCGTGGGCCTCTCGTCCAATCCCGACAAGACTAGCCACCGCGTGGCGGCCTTCCTCCAGTCCAAGGGCTACCGCATCATCCCGGTAAACCCCACCGTGGAGGGTGAGATTCTCGGCGAGAAGGCGTACCCCAGCCTCCGGGCCATCCCGGAGCCGTTTGACGTGGTGGATGTCTTCCGCCGCGCCGAGGACGTGCCGGCGGTAGTTGATGATGCCATCGCCGCGGGCGCGAAAGTCCTGTGGATACAACTGGGCATCGTCAACGAGGAGGCGGCGGCCCGCGCCCAGGCTGCCGGCATGACGGTCGTCATGGACCGCTGCATGATGGCGGAGTACAAGAAGCGCTGGGGGGCATAGGAGCGGTGGATAGGCCGGCGCTCATCCTGCGCACGTTGCTGCTCGCCTGGGCCTTGCCGTTGGCGCTAGCGCTCTTTGCCGCTGCCCAGTTGCGCGCCGTGCCGGTGGAGCCCGCCTTTCTGCCCACCCGCGTGTGGCCCACCGCGACGCCAACCCCCACCGCGACCCACACGCCGACGCGCACCCCATCGCCCACGCCGACGCCAACACCCACCCCCACGCCCACAGCCACGCCGACGCCGCGCCTGCCCACCCCAACGCCCATCGTGTACAAAGGCCCCGACGCGGCCGCGCTGGCGCTGGTAACCAAAACGCAGGGCCTCTCGCCTGACTACGCGCCCACCGACTTGATCTCCCTCAACGACTTGGGTATCCTGACCTACAACAACGACCCGGAAGAACTTCGCTTCCAGGCCGCCATGGACCTGGCCGAGATGTTCGCCGTGGCCGAACGCGAGGGGATTCACCTTCTCGTCCGCTCGGCCTACCGTTCCTACGCGGTGCAGGCCGCCATATTCGCGCAGTACGTGGAAGAAGAGATGCGCCGCGCCGAAGCAGCGGGCCAACCCATCTCTCGTGAGGAGGCCGAGGCCCGCGCCAACCAGTACTCGGCGCGCCCAGGCTTTTCGCAGCATCAGTTGGGCACCACGGTGGACGTTACCAGCGCCGACGCCACCGACCTTGTCCCCGATTTCGGCCAGACTCCCGCCGGCCGCTGGCTCCACGACAACGCTCACAAGTTCGGCTTCGTCTTCTCCTACCCCCAGGGCAAGGAGCGCCTCACCGGATACATCTACGAACCCTGGCATCTTCGCTGGATCGGCCGCGGCCACGCCGAGATGCTCCACGCGTTGGACTACCTCAACCCCGACTCGCCCATGACGCTGGACGTGTACCTGCAGGGGCTACAGTAGGCGGAACCTTTCGCCTTGCGCGCGCGTCTTGGAGATAGCCGGGGCATTCGCTCTGGCCGAGTTGCGGACTTGCACGAGGAGGAGATCCGATGAGAATCCCATGGCTGAACGTGCTGATGATCTGTGTTCTGTTGGGGCTGACGGCCTGCGCCCCCGGCAGATCTGCCCAGGCTCAAATCGCCCAGTCCGACAAACCTCGCGTCCAATCGCCTGCGGTCGGCGCGTCGGACCTGGCCGAACTGGTCGCGGGCAACAGCGCCTTCGCCTTTGCCCTGTACCAGGCCATACGCCAGGAGCCGGGCAACCTGTTCTACTCGCCCTACAGCATCTCGCTGGCCCTGGCGATGACCTACGCCGGCGCGCGCGGCAACACCGAGCGCCAGATGGCCGACGTGCTCCGTTTCACGCTGCCCCAGGAGCGGCTGCACCCCGCCTTCAACGCGCTGGATCAGGCGCTGGCGAGCCGCGGCGCGGGGGCCAAATCCAAGGACGGGAAGCCCTTCCGCCTGAGCGTCGCCAATTCGCTGTGGGGGCAGGCGGGCTACAAGTTTCTGCCCGCGTTCCTAGACACTCTCGCCATGAACTATGGCGCTGGTCTGCGCCTGGTGGATTTCCGGTCTGCGCCCGAAGCCGCCCGCAAGACCATCAACGACTGGGTGAGCCAGCAGACCGAGGACAAGATTCGGGACTTGATTCCCCCCGGCGCGATTGACACGCTGACGCGCCTGGTGCTGGCCAACGCCATCTACTTCAACGCCGCCTGGCTGCACCCGTTTGAGAAGGAGAGCACGCAGGATGGGCCGTTCTACCTGCTGGATGGCTCGCAGGTTACCGTGCCCATGATGCGCGGAGATGCGCGCTTCCGCTACTTCGCGGGAGAGGGGATTCAGGCCGTGGAGTTGCCCTACGACGGCGAAGAGGTGTCCATGGTGATCCTCGTCCCCGATAAGGGCCACTTCCCCGCCTTTGAGGCCGCGCTCACCGCCGACCAGGTGGCCGACATCCTGGCGAAGATGGAATTCGCCAGCGTCAACCTCACCATGCCCAAGTTCAAGTACGATGCGTCGCTGAGCCTGGCCGACACGCTCAAGGCGATGGGCATGCCCGATGCCTTCAGCATGAGCGCGGACTTCTCGGGCATGGACGGCACGCGCAACCTGGCCATCACCGATGTGTTCCACAAAGCCTTCGTGGCCGTGGACGAAGCGGGCACCGAAGCGGCCGCCGCGACTGCCGTCGTCATCGGGCTGACGGCGATGCCCGCGAGTCCGGTGGATTTGACGGTGGACCGCCCGTTCGTCTTTCTCATCCGCGACGTGCAGACGGGTGCCATCCTGTTCGTGGGGCGCGTGCTCAACCCGGCGTAGATGACCACGCAGCGGCGTGCTTTCGGGCGCGCCGCTGCGCATATTTCCCGTTGCCGGCACGGTCGGCGCGGACCGCCTGGCCTAGAGGCTCACCACCTTGCCGGCCCGCAGCATCGTTTCGGCGATGGTGTACATGTTGGAGACCTCGCCGACGGCCACCTTGTCCTTCAGCCCGAAGTGGCCCAGGCACGTGCCGCAGGCGAGCACCTTCACCCCGCGCCCGCACAGCGCCTTCAGGTCTTCCACCACCGCCGAGCCTTCCACGACCAATTTGACGCCGGCGTTGAAGAAGATGACGGTCTCAGGAAGCGGGTCTACCTCGCCCAGAGTGTGGAAGAAGGCGCGGATGAGGATTCCGCCCAGTTCGGGGTCATCGCCGCGCCCCATGTACTGATCCGGCACGACCAGCACCAGCGGGCCGGATGCGGGCGCTTCGCCCGTCGGCTCGGGCTGGGCCGCGAGGTGCGCATGGGGGGTCTTGGCGATGTGCAGGTAGATGCCGTCCTCGCGCGTCTCCACGCGGACTTCGGCCCCGCTTGCCTGCGCCATCCGCTGCACGTTTTGGCGCGCGGTCTCGTTGTCCACGATGGTGGTAACGGAATCGGCCTCTTGCAGCGCGTTTCGGGTGAGGATGACGGGTTGGGGGCATGCAAGCCCGCGCGCATCCACGACCTTGCTCATAAGCGCCTCCTGGGTGTGAGGATTTGTGCCTATGATATGCGTTCGCCGCGATTCTGGCAAGGGGCGTGCCGTTCCCTCTCCCGCTGGGAGAGGGCGAGGGTGAGGGGTGCCACCGCCGCGCGGGGCGCGCGGGGCTGAACCCCCGCGCTACAGGTGCAAAGCCCCTTCGGGGCTGGGGTAGCCCGCAAGGGGCGTGCCGTTCCCTCTCCCGCTGGGAGAGGGCGAGGGTGAGGGGTGCCACCGCGCGCGCACACGGCGTACCGCGTAGGGGCGACTCGGCGAGTCGCCCCTACGGGCGAACCCGCGCCCGCAGGGCTTCGCCCTTTC
>JACIWU010000018.1:13804-44683 GCA_014360805.1 Chloroflexota bacterium | reverse complement strand
CAAACTCTACGGCTCCGTAACCGCGGCCCATATCGCCGAAGCCCTCTCGGCCAAGATGGGCATGGAGTTTGACAAGCGCAAGATTGACCTGGAGGAATCGCTCAAAGAACTGGGCGAGCACCAGGTGCGCATCAAACTCTCGCCGATGGTATCAGCCTCCATTCGGGTCGTGATAGAACCCGAGGAATAGACGCGCGGCCGAATGGATCGCCTGACGATCTTCTGGATCCTGATAGCCGCCACCGTGGCGCTGTTCCTGTGGGGGCTGGCCGCCAACGTGTCCATCTATCGGGCTGGGCGGAGGCGCACGCCCGCCGAAGCCTCGCCCGATGGCCTGGGCGCTCGGCGTGTCCTGGGCGCGCTCCTCGCCGACGGGCTGTTCCACCGCGCCCTGCTTCGCGAGAGCAAGTGGCGATGGGCCGCGCACACCCTGTTCTCCATCGGCTTCCTGCTCCTGTTCGCCTTGAGCATGTTCACAGGGTTCTTTGAGGAAATCCTGCATCGGGGATTCGGGGTGGCGACGCCGTTCGTACTGGCGGTGGTGGACAAGGACACGCCCATCATGGCGCTGCTCAACGAGATTTTGGGGCTGCCGCTCATCGTCGGTCTGGTCGCGATCCTGGTACGACGGTACGCGCTGCGCCCCGCGCAGTTGCGGACGGAAGCCGACGACACGTGGGTGCTGGCCCTGCTGGGCGTCGGCTTGCTGACGGGCTACCCCCTGGAGGCGGTGCGGTTCCTGGCCGAGGGGACGGCGCCCGCAGCGGGGAGCCTCTCGTTTATCGGCTACCCGCTCGCCCAGGCGCTGCGCCCCTTGGCGCTCCCGTGGGAGGCGTGGCACTTCGCCCTGTTCTTCGTGCACGTCCTGCCGTTCATGGCGCTCCTGGTGTACATGCCCTACAGCAAGTTCTTCCACGTCCTCGTCGGGCCGATAGTGGCAACGGTCAACGCGCTTCGGCGCGGGGAGGCTGCGCGATGACCCGACTGGACCTCTCGCGCTTCGGCGCTTGGCAGTGGATTCAGATGGACGCCTGCACCCGCTGCGGCGAGTGCGTGAAGTGGTGCCCGACGTTCACCGAGGCCCAGCGCGACGAGATCACGCCGCTGTACAAGTTGACGCGGTTCCGCTCCTACGCCAAGGGCCTGCGCGGCGGGCTTCTGGCCCGCCTGTTTGGGCACCGCCCCCCGACGGATTCGGATATCCGCCTGTTCGCGCGGGGCGCATACGACTGCACCCTGTGCGCGCGGTGCATGGCGGTCTGCCCCATCCACATTGACACGCGCGACATCTGGATCGCCATGCGCGAGGAGATGGTTGCCCAGGGCGCGCACCCGACGCTGTTTGACACCCTGCGGGCCACGCTCGGCGAGAAATACAACATCCTCGGCGAGGACAACGCCCAGCGCATGGTCTGGAGCGAGAACCTGGACACGCCCCTGGGCGACATTGTGGGCCGTCGCGACGCCGACGTGGTGTACTTCGTCGGGTGCGTGTCGTCGTTCTACCCCGCCGTGTACGGCGTGCCGCAGGCGTTCACCGGCATCCTCGCGCGCACGGGCACGCGGTTCGCCGTGCTGGGCGGCGACGAGTGGTGCTGCGGCTTCCCGCTGCACATCGCGGGCATGGGCGACGCGGCCCTGGAATTGGCGCGGCACAACATCCAGGCCGTCCAGACCACAGGGGCGAAGCGCCTGGTTACCACGTGCCCGTCGTGCTACCACACGTGGAGGCACGAATACCCGCGCTGGCTGGGCCGGCCGCTGGGGTTTGAGGTGGTGCACGCCACGGAGATGCTGGACGAGTGGGCGACCAGCGGCGCGCTGGCACTGAAGGGACTGGACGCGAAGGTTACCTATCACGACCCGTGCGATTTGGGGCGCACCAGCGGCATCTACGAGGCCCCGCGCCGCGCGATGCGTGCGATTCCAGGCGTCGCGCTGGTGGAGATGCAGGATCATCATGAGCGCGCGCTGTGCTGTGGCGGGGGCGGCGACGCCGAGATGGCCAACGCCGAACTCACCGCTGCGGTGGCCAAACGGCGACTCGCCCAGGCCCAGGCCACAGGCGCGGAGTACCTCGTCTCCGCGTGCCAGCAGTGCAAGCGGACGCTCGCCGCCGCTGCCCGACGCGAGAAGGTGCGAATGCGCATCCTGGACGTTACCGAACTCATCTGGCAGGCGATGCAGTAGGCCCCACACGGGCAGAGAAGGAGGATTCACCGTGAAGATCGGCAAGTACGAATTCCCCGAAGACCGCTACTACGACCGCGATCACAACTGGGCGATGGTGCAGGAGGACGGGCTGGTGGTGCAGGGCCTGTCAGACTTTGCACAGGACATCGCAGGCGAGATTCTGTACACCGAACCCCCGCGCCAGGGCCGCGACTTGGAACAGGGCAAGCCCTTCATGTCCATGGAGTCGGGCAAGTGGGTGGGCCGCATCAAGGCCGTGGTCAGCGGCAAGGTGGCCGAGGCCAACGCCGAACTGGAATGGGAAAGCAACCTCATCAACAGAGACCCCTACGGCAAAGGGTGGCTGGTGAAGATTCGCCCGTCCAACCTGGAGGCCGAACTGGCCAACCTGATGAAGCCGACTTCGCCCGAATTCGCCGACTTCATGCGGGCCGAGATGGCCAAGTACGGGAAGTAGAGGGCATTGGCCTTGGGCTTCTGGCCTCTAGCATTTGGCCGTTAGCCGTTGGCCGTTGGCCTTTCGCCTTTGGCTTTGGGCGGCACGCATCGCCTCGCAGGCTAGGGGCTAAAGGCCATCGGCCCTTATCCGCGGGAATCTGTAGGAGGCAGACGTGCATGTATATGACCTGGGCGTAGTGCCCTGGCCCCACCCCCACCACTGCACCCCCGCGCGCCGGGGGGGGGGGGGGGGGGGCGTGATCCTGCTTGCGCCCGCCACGCCCTACGTGTGCATCGGCTATCACCAGGACGCGGCGCAGGAAGTGGATTTGGACTTCTGCCGCGAGCGCGGAATCCCCGTGTTTCGGCGCGAGGTGGGCGGCGGCGCGGTGTACTTGGACGGCGACCAACTGTTCTACCAAATCGTGGTGCCCGCCGCGCATCCAGCCGCGCAGGGGGATAAGGAAGCCATCTACCGCCGCCTGTTGGCGCCCGTGGTGCGCACCTATCAGGCCATCGGCATCCCCGCCGAGTACAAGCCCGTGAACGACATCATCGTGGGCGGGCGCAAGATTTCGGGCAACGGCGCGGCGGAAATCGCCGGCTCCACCGTGCTGGTGGGCAACCTGATCCTGGACTTCAACCACGAGATGATGGCCCGCGTGCTCCGAGTCCCCGACGAGAAGTTCCGCGACAAAGTGTTCAAGACGCTCAAGGACAATCTGACCACCATCCGGCGGGAACTGGGGCATGTGCCTCCCGTGGAAGAACTGAAGGCCATCCTGATCCGCGAGTTGGAATCGGCGCTCGGCCCGCTTGAACCGGCGGCATTGCCGGCCGAGGTGTACCGCATGGCCGATGAACTGGCCCCCCGAATGACCAGCGCCGAGTGGCTCGCGGGGCGTGCGCGGCGGGGCGGCGGCCGCGACGTGAAAATCCAGGCGGGCGTCCATGTCGTGCAGCGCGCCTACAAGGCACGCGGCGGCCTCATCCGCGCCGTGATGGTCGTGCGCGACGGTCGGATCGCGGAACTGGAACTTTCGGGCGATTTCTTCTTCTATCCGGCCGAGAGCCTGGCCGACCTGGAGCAGGCGCTGGTGGGCGTATCTCCGGAGCACGTGGAGGCGGCTGTAGCCGAGTTCTACGCCACCCGCGCGATCCAATCGCCGGGCCTGGCCCCCGCCGACTTCGCGGAAGCCCTGAAACCTGCTGTGTGAGGCGCTTTTCCCACACGGAGACACCGAGGCACGAAGGTTTTTCTTTGTGCCTTTGTGTGGAATATTCTCCTCGTGTGAGGCGCTATGCTCGCGCGGGCCTGCTAGAATTCGCGCAGCAGGATGTTGCAGATGGACTCCAACTCCTCTTCGGAGTAGAAGTGGATCACCAGCCTGCCGCCCTTCTTGCCGCGTTCCAACTGCACGCGGGTATTCAGCGCGGCTTCCAGGCGCGACTGCAGCGACTTGACCTCCGGCGAAGGCGGCGGAGGCGGCTCCTTGGCGCGGGGCGGCGACTGGATGCGGCGCACCAGTTCCTCGGCCTGGCGCACGTTCAGCCCGTTGCGCACGATGAGGCGCAACGCCTGCGATTGCAGTTCCTGCGACCCCAGCGCCAGGAGCGCGCGGGCGTGCCCCTCCGTGATCTCGCCCGCCAGGAGCGCGGCCTTCGCGTCGTCGGGGAGACGCAGCAAGCGCAGCGTATTCGTTACGGCCACGCGGCTCTTGCCCACGCGCGCGGCCACCTGCTCCTGGGTCAGGCCGAACTCGTCCACCAGTTGCTGGTACGCCTGCGCTTCCTCCAGCGGGTTCAGGTCGGCGCGCTGGATGTTCTCCACCAGGGCGAGTTCCAACGACTGCTGCGGCGTGGCCTCCTTGACGATCACCGGCACGTGGGTCATCCCCGCCATCTGCGCGGCAAGCCAGCGCCGCTCGCCGGCGATGAGTTGGTAGCGCGGCGCGCCCGGCAGCGAGTCCTCGGCTTCGCTCACCACCAGCGGCTGGATGAGGCCGTGCTCGCGGATGGAATCGGCCAGTTCGCGCAGGGCGTCGGGGTCTTGCTGCTGGCGGGGCTGGCGCGGGTTGGGTGCGATAGCGGAGATGGGGACTTCAGACGGGCCGCCAGCGGGCCGCTCGCCCACGGGCGCCGACGGAATCAGCGCATCCAGCCCTTTACCCAGACCTCGCTTCTCTTTCGCCACGGCATCACCTCCCATTCAACCCAGCATGGGCGACTAGCCGCGCGCCTTCAATTCGCGGGCCAGCGCCTCGTAGGCCAGCGCCCCCGGAGAGCCCGGCGCGTAGGTGAGAATCGGCTCGCCGTAGGAGGGCGCCTCGCCCAGCCGCACGCTTCGCGGGATCACGGTCTGGAACACCAGGTCGCCGAAATGCTTCTGCACCTGTTCCACCACCTGCTGGGCCAGGTTCGTGCGCACGTCAAACATCGTGAGGACCACGCCCGCCACCCGCGTCAGGGGATTCAGGCGATTCCGCACCAGGTCTATGGTGCGCAGGAGTTCGCTCAGCCCCTCCAGGGCCAGGTACTCGCACTGCACGGGGATGATCACGCCGTCGTCGGCGGCCGTGAGCGCGTTGAGCGTGAGCAGTCCCAGACTCGGCGGGGTGTCAATCAGGATGTAGTCGTAGCGGCCGCGGATGGGGTGCAGCGCCTTGCGCAGGAGATATTCCCGGCGCTCCAGGGGCACCATCTCCACCTCGGCCCCGGCCAGCGCCGGCGACGACGGCACCAAATCCAGGCGCAGCAGCCTGGACAGCACGACGATGTCCTCCAGCGGGATGCCGTTCACCAGGCCATCGTACACCGAACGGCGCGTCTTGTACTTGTCCACCCCCAGGCTGCTGGTGGCGTTGGCCTGGGGATCCGCGTCCACCAGCAGGACGCGCTCGCCGGCCTGCGCCAGGAAGGCCCCCACGTTCACGGCCGTCGTCGTCTTGCCGACCCCACCTTTTTGATTCGCCAGGGCATAGATGCGCGTCATGCTCTTTTCGCCGTGCCCTCAAGGATGAAAGGGCGAATGCGGAGCCCGCCCTCCGTCCAGACGACTAGACATCGCCAGACTGCGCGAGATAGTCCACCACCTGCTTTCGGGTAGGGATGCTGTCAACGCCCGGGGCTTCCACGGAAAACGAGGCGACAACGTTCGCGAAACGCGCGGCGACGAAAGGATCGCCCTGCTCGTAGAGCGAGACCAGGTAGGCCGCCGCGTACACATCGCCCGCGCCCGTGGGATCCACTTCGCGCGCGACTCGGGGCGGCAACTGTCGGCACTCGCCGTTGGCGTAGACGGTGGACCCCTTCCACCCGTTGGTTACAACTACGATGCGGGTTAGGCGAATGTACGACTCAACCAGTCGGAGGTCGCCCCCGAGGTCTTCCTCGCTGATGACCAGCACATCCGCACGGGGCAGCAGGAACTCCGCCCGCTCCCAAATCTTCGGCGAGACCTTGCCCGTCCCGTCCCACTGCCGCATCCACCCCTGGGGCGTTACGCCGATGAGGGCGTGCGGGAACAGGTCCACGATGGCCTCGTCCATCTCCTGGGCCAGCGGGCCTAGGTGCACGATGGGAGCAGAACGCCAGGCGTCTGGGACATCGTCGCCCGTGATGGGATCTGCGACGGCCCGCACGTACTGCGTGCGGCGGACCCCGTCGTAGATGTTCTCAAACGTGGTGGTCTGCGCCGACGGGGCCGAGGCGACCCAAATCCCCTTGTCGGTCAGCAGCGAAAAGTCCATGGTGGGATCGGCGCGAGTAACGACCCCCGCCTGGAGGCCCAGATTCTGCACCGTAACCGAGGAATAGGTAACGGTCCCGCCTGGGCGGTAGCCCTGCGGGACGACGTCCTTCGTTACTGCGCCGATGACGAGATAGTCGGGCCTGTTCATTCTTTTGGCAGGATCATGACTTTGCGGCTTTCGCCCTCGCCGATGCTCTGCGTAACCACATGGGGGTGGTCGCGGAGGGCGAGGTGCACGATGCGGCGCTCGGCGGGGGGCATGGCTTCCAGCGCCACGGCCCTGTGGGTCTCCTGGACCCGTTCGGCCATGCGGTGGGCCAGGTTCTGGAGCGCGCGGCCCCGCCGCACGCGGTACTGCTGCACGTCCACGGCGAAGTCGGACCACATCTTGGTCTTGTGGCCCACGATGAGGCGGGTTAGGTACTGCAATGCCGACAGCGTCTCGGCCCTGCGGCCAATCAGGATGCCCAAGTCCTCATCGCTTTCCACATTGAGGACGAAAGGCACGCGGTCCACGCCGGGTAACTCCACGTTCCGCGCCACCTCCACGCGCGCCTTGACGCCCATCAGGCGCAGGAGGGTCTCCAGAGTTTCCTTCGCGGCGGCGACGACCTTCTCGTCCTCGGCAGGCTCGGCGGGGGGAATCTGCGCGGATGGGCCTTCTGCCGTCGCGGGCGGCTGCACGACGCGCACGGCCACCCGCGCGTTTTCGGCGCCGATGCCCAGCAGCCCCCGGCTGCCCTCGGACAACACGGCTATCTCCACCTCATCTCGGGTCTTCCCCAAAGCGGCGAGGGCCTTCTCTACGGCTTCCTCAACCGTCCTGCCGGTGAATTCAACGCTTTCGTTTCCTTGCACGAGTTACCTGTCCTTTCTTCGGTGATGCGGCCGGCCGAGGCGCAGCGGGCGCAGGCTCTGCCTTCGCCGTTTCTTTCGGCTTCTGCGTGGGCTGCGCTTTCGCCGTTTCCTTTGGCTTCTGCGCCGGCTCCGCTTTCTTCTTGGGAGCCAGCCCGCCCCAGCCGGTCATCAGGTACTGTTGCACCATGCTAAAGATGTTCATGGTAACCCAGTAGAGGCTCAACCCCGAAGGCACCTGGATGGCGAAAAACCCGAACATGAGCGGCATGAACATCATGGCCTGATTGATGGACGAGGTCTGCGGGTCGGCGTCCTTCGGCGTCATCATCTTCTGCAGCAGAATCTGCGTGATGACCGTCAGGATGGGCAGCACGATGTAAGCGCCCACGTAGGCCAAATCCCAGTTGGCCGGGTTTTGCAGCAACCAGCCGCTGTTCGTGGGCTCGGCCAGGCTCGGAATCCACAAGAACCCCTCGGCCAGTTTGCCCGACTGGGCCAGTCGGTACAGCGCCTGGTACAGGCCGATCCAGATGGGGAACTGGATCAACGTGGGGAGGCACCCACCCAGGGGGTTGACGCCCGCCTCTTTGTACAATTCCATCTGGCGCTTGGCCAGTTCCTCTTTGTTGTCCTTGTACTTCTTCTGCAGTTCCTGCAGTTTGGGCTGAAGTTCCTGCACCGCCTTGGAGGATTTGATCTGCTTGGCGTTGAGCGGCGCGGTGAGCAACTTGATGAGCAGCGTGAAAATGATGATGGCAAAGCCCAGACTGTACGGGACGCCGATGGCCGCCAGCGCCGAGCCGATGCCCTCCAGGGCCGCCATGATCGGGACTACAATTATATCCATCTACACCACATTCCTCTCTTGATAGTGAGCCAGGGACTAGGGCACAGGATCGTACCCGCCCGGGTTCCAGGGTTGGCATCGCGCCAGGCGCTTGATTCCCAGCCAGCCCCCCTTTCTCACGCCGTAGCGCTCCACCGCCTCGTAAGTGTAGTGCGAGCACGTCGGGTAGAAGCGGCAACTGGGCGGCAGGCCCGGCGATATGTACTTCTGATAGAATCGGATGAGCGCGAGAATCAACTTCTTCATGTGCCCTCGCTTTGCCCGTGGGCGTCGGCTTCCGACTGCGCCTCCTGGAGCAGGCCGGCTGACGCCAGCACCTGCTCCAGGGCCGCGCCGATTTGCCAGAAATCGGCTTCGGCAGCGGGCCCCCGCGCAATTAGCACGATGTCCCACCCCGGCGCGATGCGCGCCAGCCGCAGGCGCGTCGCCTCGCGCAACAGCCGCCTGACGCGATTCCGCCGCACGGCTTTCCCGATGCGGCGGCTCACGACAAATCCAAATCTGGAATGGGTCAGGTCGTTGGGCGAGGCTCCCAGGGTCAGCAATGCACTGGACCAATAGCGCCCTTGTGCGCGCACCCTCGCAAAATCCGATCTCCGTACCAGGCGAAACTTCCTCTTCATGGAACAGCCGACCACCCAGGGCCAGCCTCTATCCTGCCGCTACACCGTCAGTCGGTGGCGGCCCTTCAGCCTGCGCGCCTTGAGCACATTGCGTCCAGACAGGGTGGCCATGCGTACCCTGAATCCGTGTGTCTTCGCTCGTTTCCGCACTTTCGGCTGCCACGTTCGTTTGGGCATCGTGTATCACTCCTTTGGACAGGGGAATAATAGCCTGCTTATTATACGGTTTTGGGGGGTGGTGTCAAATCAATTTGCGGCCTGCGGGGGCGCGTCCGGGGGGAGGACGGTGAACCGGCGGACCTCGGATGCGATGATGTCGCCGTTGGGCAGGGCGGCCTCCGCCCAGGCCACGTGCGCGCCCGGCTCCATGGGCCACATGACGCGGTACGGTGGGTCGGACGCGCGGCCCACCACAGCCCCGTCCACGTAGAACGTTACGCCATTCAGGCCGGCGCTGCCCAGCGGGCGGGCGCTCAGTTCCAGCGCCTGAACGTGCGCAGGCAGGGCCGCGCTCAGGCGGTACACGCCGTTGGGGTCCGGCGAGGCCAGCGCCAGGCCCTGCGCGCCGGGAATCTCGGCGGCCCGCCCGCCAGCGTGGAGCGGGCAGGTCGCGACGGGCGGCTCGGGCAGTCCTTGCGCCCGCACCCAGTCCAGCGCCTCGGCAGGCCAGAAGGTGAACACGCGCCGCTCCACGAATTCGGGCGGACAGTTGGGCCCGGCCACCAGCCCCGAAAGGCGGTCTATCGGCACGGCGCGATGCCAATCGCAGACCTGGGTCGGCTCCTTGCCCTGGATGAACCACTCCAGGCGGCGGTGCGGGCAATCGGGGTTGGGCAGCAGGCCGGAATCGGCGCAGATTTCCACGCGCACCAGGCCCTCCGGCGGCGTGAAGTCCACCGTCGGCGTCCCGCGCAGGAGCGTCTCCATGACATCGTGCCAGATGGGCGCGGCGCCGGTGATGCCCGACACGTCGCGCATGGGCGAGTTGTCGGCGTTGCCCACCCACACGCCGACGGCCAGGTTGGGCGTGTACCCCACCGTCCAGTTGTCGCGCCAGTCGGTGGTCGTGCCGGTCTTGGCGGCGGCGGGCCGCGACAGGCGCAAGGGGCTATCCTCGCCGAAGGCCGGCGCCCGGGCCGTGTTGTCGCTGAGCACGTCGCTGATGAGGAAGGCCACCTGCGGCGACACGCCCTGCCGCGGCGGCGACGGCTCCCAAGCCGCGAGGACGCGCCCCTGGGCATCCTCCACGCGCAGAATCGCCCGCGCCCGCACCACCTGCCCGCCGTTGGCGAAGGCGGCGTAGGCCTGGGTCAGTTCCAGCAGGCTGACCTCGCCGCCGCCCAGGGTCAGCGCCAGCCCCCATCGGTTGCTGTCGTCCAGCGACGTGATGCCCAGCGAGCGCGCCGTCTCTATCAGCGCCTCAATCCCCACGTGCTGCAAGACTTTCACGGCGACGAGGTTGTAGGAGCACGGCAGCGCCTGCCGAAGGAGCACCGGCCCGTGGAAGCGCAAATCGTAGTTCATCGGCACGTAGGGGTCGCCCTCTCGCGTCGTGAAGGCCTCCCGCGTGTCCACCAGCATCGTGGCGGGCGAGTAGTCGCGGGCGAACGCCGCGGCGTAGGTGATGGGTTTGATGGCCGACCCGGGCTGGCGCAGGGCCAGCGCCGCGTTCACCGCCCCGTCAATCTCGGCGCTGAAGTAGTCCGGGCTGCCCACCATGGCCAGGATGTCGCCCGTCTGCGGGTCCAGCGCCACAACCGCCGCATTGCGCACGTTGTGGTCGGGCTCGCCGGGCTTGCGCTCGGCAAGTTTCTGCAGGTGGCGGCGTACGGCGTCCTCGGCGGCGAGCTGGGCGTCCAGGTCCAGCGTCGTGTACACCCGAAGCCCACCGCTGCGGAGCGTCTCCTCAGGCAGCATCGCGGCCAGGCGCTCGCGCATGTACATCACGAAGTGCGGCGCTGCGATGGGAAACGGCGACGCCGCGAAGTGCAAGATCTCGCGTTCGGCTTCTGCCGCCTGCTCCTCGGTGATGTAGCCCTGCTTCACCATCAGGCCCAGGACGACCCGCTGCCGCTCCTTGGCCGCCGCTAGGTTCGTCAGCGGATTGTACGCCGCGGGCGATTGGGGCAGGCCCGCCAGCAACGCGCTCTCGGCCAAATCCAGTTCGCGCGCCGGCTTGCCGAAGTATGCCTGCGCCGCCGCCTCCACGCCGTAGGCCAGGTTGCCGTAATAGACCTGGTTCAGGTACAGTTCCAGCACCTGGTCCTTGCTCAGGTGGCGGGCCAGACGATAGGCGAGGAAACTCTCCTTCAGTTTGCGCCACAGCGTGCGCTGCGACCGTTCCGCCGGCGACAGGAGCAAAATACGGGCCACCTGCTGCGTGATGGTGCTGCCGCCCGCCAGCACCTCGCCGCCCCGCAGGTCGATCCACGCGGCCCGCGCAATGGCCCAGACGTCCACGCCCGGGTTGGAGTAGAACGTGGCGTCCTCCGTAGCGATGGTGGCCTGGCGCAGGTGCAGGGGAATCTCGTCCAGCGGGACGCTGTGATGCAGTCCCGTGGCGGGGTCCAGAATCTCGTACAGGACGCGCCAGTTGCGGTCCAGAATCTGCGTGGCGGGCTTGGGCGCGGCGGCCAGCAGGCCCTCGGGCGAGACGGGCCACAGCACGGCGGCCGCCGCCAACCCCAGTGCCAACACCAGGACGGCAAGCGCCGCGAAGAACGCGGCGCGTCCCCATCTCCGTTTCTTTTCGCCCATCGGTAATCCCGCCGACACCGCCATTTCACCGCCGAGTGCGCAGGCATCGCAGCGATTTGTGGCCATTTGCTCCGCGCGCCCCGCGCCAGGCGGCAGAAACGCACGACCGCCCCGACCAGGCCAGCCCGCAAGGGCTTCGTCCGCTCAGCGCGAGGTTCAGCCCCGCGCGACGCCCCACCAAGCAACCGCGCAACACCCCTAGGCCAGCCCCAATGCCTTCAGCCGCTCCAGGGTGGGAACGCCGTTCGCGTCCCAGCCCCGCTCCTGGTAGTACTCCCGCAGGAGCAGCGGCTGATCTGGCAGGACGCCCGCGGCCCCGCCGCTGTCGCGCGCCACGGTGAGAACACGCAGCGGCAGGGTGTCGTCGCGGGCCGTTACTCCCAGCCGCACATTGATAAGACGCTTCAGGTTGAACAGGCGTTCCCCGATGCGCAGGAGTTCGGCGGGCGTGATCTCCCACCCCAACGCCAGGTTGAGCCACTGGCAAACGTCCTTCGGCTCAACCTTGCCCCGAATGCTGAATTTGCACAGACCCAGCGGGTTGAACGTGGCCAGGTAGTTCTGCCAGATGGCTGCCATCTTGCCCTGGCCCACGCTGGTGTGGGGGTCGTAGGGTTCGGGAGACCACACGTCCTGTATTTGCACGCCGCCCGCGCCCCGCCAGTGGCACATGGCCTCCAGGTGGCACGCGCCGCGATTGGCGGTGGCGTAGTTGGCACCCATGCTGATGTACGCGCGGGGGTCGTGCATGGGGAGTTCCAGGCCCTTGACGGTTACGTCCATGTCCCTGGCCGCCGGCCCAAGCCGACGGCAGAAGGCGCGCACGCCCTCGCCCAGCCACGCGCCAAGCCCCTCTCGCATCCCGATCTGCTCGGTGAGCGCCACCAGCGCCGCCCCGCTGCTCCAGCGCAGGTCAAGACCGCGCGTCATGTCGGGCGGCAAAAGCCCCCGCTCGGCGGCCTCCATGGCCGTGGCGATGGCCGCGCCCACCGAGATCGTGTCCAGCCCCAGGCGGTTGCAGATGTCGTTGGCGCGGATGATGTTCTCCAGATTGTCCACCAGGCACATGGAACCCATGGCGCCGGCCGTCTCGTACTCGGGTGCGTGGATGTACTCGCCCCCCGCGCCCGCGGGCACGAGTTTGCCGCACCCGATCGGGCAGCCAAAGCAGTGGTAGTGCTTCACCTCGTACCGTTCCACGACGATTTGCCCCGTGATCTTCGCCGCGCCATCGGGCCAGGACCCTTGCAGCCAGTTCTTGATGGGGAGGTCGCCGCTCTGCTCGGCCCTGGCGACGCCGCCCGCCGTGCCCAGTTTCGTGAAGCCGACGGTGTGCTCCTGGATGACCTTGTTCTTCTCCCGCACCGAAGCCCGAAGGCGCGCCTCGTCCACGTAGGTGGGCCGCTTGCGTCCGCGCACGGCGATGGCCTTGAGGTTCTTGCTCCCGAAGACCGCCCCCATGCCCCCGCGACCTACGGCGCGCGCCTCGTGCCCGTCCACCATGATGGCGGCCAGGTGCACCAGGCGCTCGCCCGCAGGCCCGATGGCGATCACGCGCACCTTGGCGTCCGTCTCCTGGCGGATGTGCTCCACCGTCTCGTAGCAGTCCAGCCCCCACAGGTGGCCGGCGTCCCGGATCTCCACGCTCTCCTCGGTGATCCACAGGTACACGGGCCGTTCGGCGCGCCCGACGATGGCGATGCCGTCGTAGCCCGCGAAACGCAACTCCGCACCCCAGTAGCCCCCGCTGGTGGACTCGTTCCAGACGCCGGTGAGGGGCGACCGCCCGCAGACCGAGAACTTGCAGGCCGTGGGCAGCATCGTGCCGGTGAGGAGTCCCGTGACCACGTACACGGGGCTTGCCACATCCAGCGGGGCCAGGTCGGGGCGCATCTGGCGGTAGTACAGTTCGGCCGCCAGCCCGCTGCCCAGCAGGCAGGTTCGCACCTGCTCCTCCGGAATGCGCTCCTGGGAGATCTCGCCGGTTGATAGGTTGACATTGAGGAGTTGCCCTGCATATACGCTCATGCTTTCCTCCTGTCGGTGTAGGTGTCTGACGGTGGTAACCGCGAATGGACGCGAATCCACACGAATAGAAAATGCCCTTCGCGTTTGTTCGCGCGAACTCGCGGTTTCTCCCGCGGGTCGCCCGTACAAAGTGCCCGCATCCGCGGGCGGGCGGCCGTGTCTTGACGATTCTACGTTCGTTATTGTAGTATGGCAAACCAGTTCAGACAACTCGGGGTGAGAATGCGCAGACTCTGGATCGTGCTTCTTGTTTTGACGCTGCTAACGACATCGGGCGGCGGGCCTGCCGTCATGGATTCGCAGGCGCGGCCGCCAGACACATCGGCCCGGTACACCCCCGGCGTCGTTTGGGCGAAACTCGCACCCCACGCCCTCGCCACCGCGGAGCAGGTCGCCGAGTGGGACGGCTATCGCATCGTCGGCCAGTTGACGGGCAACCCCGCGTGGGTGCGGTTGTCGGTGCCCGTAGGCCAGGAGGAAATCGTCGCCCAGGCGCTCCGCGACGCCTACGGCATGGCGGCCGAGCCGGAGTACTTCGTTCAGGCAGCAGCCACGCCCGATGATGCCCAGTTCGGCGCCCAGTGGGCCTTGACGAAGATTCGCGCGCCGGAGGCCTGGGACATCTTCACCGGCTCCCCGGAAGTGGTGATCGCCGTACTGGACACGGGCGCGGACTTGAATCACCCCGACTTGCAAGGCAATCTGTGGCAGAACTTCGGCGAGATTCCCGACAACGGCGTGGACGACGACGGCAACGGCTACGTGGACGACCGCTGGGGCTGGGACGTGATCCATCACGATGGCCTCCCCATGGACGATCATGGCCACGGCACCCACGTGGCGGGCATCATCGGGGCGCGCGGGAACAACGGAATCGGCGTGGCAGGCGTCCTGTGGCGTTGCCGACTCATTCCCGTCAAGGTGCTGGGTTCGTCGGGAAGCGGCGACTATGCGGGGGTGGCCGATGGCGTGTACTACGCCGCCAAGAACGGCGCGCGCGTTGTGAACATGAGTTTCGCCGGTTCGGACTACAGCCAATTGTTGCAGGATGTCATCAACGACGTGGCCCGGCGATACGATGTGGTGTTTGTGGCCGCGGCGGGCAATTGCGCATCCGGCGGAACGGGGTGCGGCTCCGTGAACCCCATCATGTATCCCGCTGCGATGGAGAACGTCGTTTCCGTCGCCGCCACGGATTCGGCGGACCAGCGAGGCGCGTTCTCGGAGTACAACGCCTTTGTTGACCTGGCCGCGCCCGGAGTGTCCATCTATAACACGACCCGCGGCGGCTCCTACGGGAATAAGAGCGGCACGTCCATGGCCTCGCCCCACGTGGCCGGACTGGCGGGGCTGATTCGCGCCCTGCGGCCCGCCTGGAACCGCGAGCAGGTGGAAGCCCACATGAAGGCCACTGCCGCCAAAGTCGGGGGCATCCTCTACGACGAGAACGGGCGCAACGATTACTACGGCTACGGGCGTATAGACGCGGCCGCCGCGCTGTGGGGGCTTGTGGACCCGCCGCACCTGGCCGCCTCGGCGACGGAGTGGATCATCCGCGCCGAGCCTGGGCAGACGATAGAGGCGTCGCTGGTGATCACCAACACGGGCGACGTGCCGATGGACTGGGCGGCGCAAGTCCCGCCCGACGCGAGTTGGCTGCAACTAGAGCCGGTGAGCGGGACGCTTGCGCCTGGCGCGCACGTCGTGCTCAAACTGGTGGGCGCGGAAACTCTGGCGCCGGGCCTGTACCGAGGCCGCTTCAGCATCACGTCCACGCACCCGTTTTGGGATGGCGACGCGCCGCAGGTGGACGTGTACCTGCTCATCCTGCGGCAGACCATGCGGCTGCTCTTCCCATTCGTGTTCCTATAGCGCCTTCTGCGCTTTGGCAAGGCGCTCGCCGTACTGGCGCTTGTAGTACTCCAGATACTCGCCGGTCTTCAGTTTGCGCCACCACCACTCGTTGTCCACGTACCAGCGGACGGTCTTCTCCAGCGCCTGCTCAAAGGTGTGGCGCGACTGCCATCCCAGCGCCTTGATCTTGTTGCAGTTCAGGGCATAGCGGCGGTCGTGGCCGGGGCGGTCGGCCACGTGCTGAATCAGGCTTTCGGGCTTGCCCAGCAGGCGCAGCACAAGCCGCGCCATATCAATGTTCCGCGTCTCCACGCCCGTGCCCAGGTTGTACACCTCGCCCGGGACACCCTTGTGCAGCACCACGTCAATCCCCTCGCAGTGATCCCACACGTACTGATAGTCGCGCATCTGCAACCCATCGCCGTAGATGGGAAGGGGCAGGTCGTCAATGGCGTTGGTGATGAACAGGGGCACGGCTTTCTCCGGATACTGGTACGGGCCGATGTTGTTGGAGCCGCGGGTGATGGTCGCGGGCACGCCGAAACTGACGAAGTACGCGTGCACCATGTGCTCGCCGCCGGCCTTGCTGGCCGAGTAGGGACTGCGCGGCATCAGCGGGTCCGTCTCCACCGAAGCGCCGTCCAGCACCTCGCCGTAGACCTCGTCGGTGCTGACCTGATGGAAACGCTCCAACTTGAACTTGCGGGCGGCCTCCAGCAAGACGTAGGTGCCGAACACGTCGGTCTGGATGAAACTCCCCGGCTCCATGAGCGAACGGTCCACGTGGGTCTCGGCGGCGAAGTTCACGATGGTGTCAATGGCGTGGTCGCGGATGGTCTGCTCCACCAGCGCCGCGTCGCAGATGTCGCCGCGCACGAAGGCGTAGCGTGGGTTCCCCTCCAGGTCGCGCAGGTTGTCCAGATTGCCCGCATACGTCAGTTTGTCGTACACGACGACGTAGTAGTCGGGGTGGTGCTCCAGCACGTAGTGGACGAAGTTGGAGCCAATGAAGCCGGCCCCGCCGGTGATCATCAAGCGTTTCACGTCCAGACTCTCCCGTTTGGATTTCTGCCCTTGCTTGTAGGGGCGACCTGCGGGTCGCCCGTACAGAGGCCCGCTGCCTATCGCGCCGGCGCAAGCCCGGCCATGCGTAGCAACTTGCGCGCGATCTTCTTGGGCGAGGCGTATCGCTTCCAGTAGCGGCGAACGGTGCGCCGGAACTGATTCCACGGTTTGCGCCGCTGGGATTCGGCCAGCGCCCAGCGCAGGAAGTCGTAGTCCATGCCCTTGATCTTGGCCTCGGTGGGCGAGCGGCGGTACTGCTCGTGGCTGGTGATGAGCGACAGGTCGTTCTCTACGCAGTAGTCAAACAGGTCGCTGCCCGGATGGGGCGTGTAGAAGGCAGGGCTGTAGTAGTCGGGGTCCATCTCCTTCAGCATGGAAATGGTCTCCATCACTTCTTCTTTCGTCTCGGTGGGGATGCCCAGCATGTAGTTGGCCCAGATGGCGATGCCGTTCTTGCGGCAGATGCGCGCGGCCTCCAGGTTGATGGCGCGGGTCGTCCCCTTGCGCAGGAACTTGAGGACGCGGTCGCTGCCGCTCTCAAACCCGATGAAGTAGCCACGCAGGCCCGCGTCGGCCATCAGGCGCACCATGTCGGGGTGCTTCACGATGATGTCGGCGCGGCTCTGGCAGAAGAAGGGCTGGGTGAACCCCTCGGCCTTGTAGGCGCGGCAGAACTCTATCACCCACTCGCGGTCTTCCGTCAGGCAGTCGTCGTGGAACATGAACGACGCGAAGTGATAGCGGTCGCGCAGGGCCTTGAGTTCGGCGATGATGTTGGGCACGCTACGGCGGCGCACCTTGCGGCCGAACAGCCGTCGCTCGGCGGGCTGGCAGAAGTTGCAGTTGTACTTGCACCCCCGGCCCGCGATGATGGTCAGGAACGGCGGCGGCAGTTCCTCCACAAAGGGCACTTCGGGCGAGTCCAGCGTGTACCCGAACCTGCGCCACTCGTTCAGGAACAGTTCGCGGTCTGGGAACGGCAGCGCGTCCAGGTTCGGCATCTCGCCGACGAGGATGCGGTCGGATGGTCGGTTGCCCTCCTGGATGGCGCGCAGGAGTTTGGGGAACGTGATCTCGCCCTCGTGGGTTACGATGTAGTCTATCTTGGGGTTCTGGGCCACCTCGTCCAGGGCCAGGGTGGGGTGCGGCCCGCCCACCACAATGATGCTGTCGGGCAGTTCCTGCTTCACGATCTCCACCGACTGCATGACGGGGTCGTAGTCCACGCTCATCATCGTGAACCCGAGCACGTCGGGGCGGCGCTGGCGGATTTCGCTGCGGAAATCGTCCCATCCCTTGAGCGCGCGCAGGTCTATCAGGTCTATGTCAAACCCTTCGGCCTTGGCCGCGGCGCTGATGTGGGCCAGACCGTGGCTCACCCAGCCGGCCTCCATCCCCTTGCCCAGACAGTCAAACCCATATCCCGCGATGCCGGGATAAACCAGAGTTGTCTTTATCATCTGCACCTCTCCGAAGAGTCTGTAGCCGTTAGCCTTTAGCCGCTAGCCATTAGCCGTTAGCCTTTAGCAATCGGACATCGACCTCCAATCTGAACGCCAAATGCCGATGGCTGAACGCTGATCGCTAATGGCTAAAGGCTAACGGCTTCCTGCTGCCCGCTGTCCTTACTATCTCCCATTGCCGATGAGCCCCACCTTGCTGTGATCGCCCAGCATGAGTTTGTAGGCGCGGGGCTTCAGCGGCGAGCGCGTGATCTCCACATTGCGCCCGATGAGCGAATCCTCAATGCGCTGGTCTATGTCCACGATGCGGCTGTTTTCCAGCACCACCGAGTGCTCTATCTCCGCGTCCTGAATCAGGCAATGGTGGTAGATGCTGGTGAACGGGCCGATGTACGAGTTGATGATCTGCGTTTCTTCGCCGATGATGGCCGGCCCGCGGATGATGCTGTTGACGACGCGCGCGCCCCGCTCCACCACGACCTTATTGTACACCTCGGAACTGGCATCCACCTCGCCCAGAATCTGCGTCTCAAAGGTGTCCAGCACCAGGCGGTTGGCCTCCAGGATGTCGCTCATCTTGCCGGTGTCAATCCACCACCCGCTGACCATGGACGCTTTGACGTTCAGCCCCTTGTCCACCAGATACTGGATGGTGTCCGTGATCTCCAACTCGCCGCGCTTGGAGGGCTTGATGGCGTTGACGGCCTCCCACACGTTGCGGTCAAACATGTAGATACCGATGACGGCCAGGTCGCTGACGAATTCCTTGGGCTTCTCCACCAGGCGCACAACGTGGCCATGCTCGTCCAACACGGCCACGCCCAGGGCCTCGGGGTTGGGCACCCTGTACAGCAGAATCTGCGCGTTCAGCGAGTCGTCCTGGAACGTCTCCACGAAAGGCACGATGCCATCGCGGATGAAGTTGTCGCCCAGGAACAGCACGAACCGCTCGTCGCCCAGGAAGTCGCGGGAAATCTTGATGCCGTGGGCGATGCCCAGCGGAGCCTCCTGCTGGATGTAGGTAACCTTGGCGCCGAAACGGGAGCCATCGCCCACCGCCTCGCGGATCTGGTCGCCGGTGTCGCCCACGACGATGCCCAGGTCGGTAATGCCGGCCTCCACCAGGTCTTCTATGACGTAGAACAGGACCGGCTTGTTGGCCACCGGCACCAGTTGCTTGGCGCCGGTGTACGTCAACGGCCGAAGCCTTGTGCCCTTGCCCCCGCTGAGAATCAACCCTTTCATCGCGCCTCCTAGACTATCGCCGCGCCTTCTTGACAGGATGCGCCGGGGCTACCTCGTCGCTGTCGCCCAGAATCGCGGCAGGGTTTGTTGTAACCAGGCTCCATGCCTGTGGCCCGATAACCCTCTCCGCCTCTCGCGCCGCCTCCGTCAGCGACGGCGGGCGGTGATTGGCCGAGTGCGCGTCCGAGGCCAGCACATGCACCCATCCCCGTTGCAGAAACGCCGTCGCTGCCGACTTCGCCTGCGCCCCGAACCCGCCCAGGATGCTGGTGGTGGTAATCTGCACCAATACGCCCCGTTCCACCAAAGGCCCCAGTCGTTCGGGTGCTGCGGCCAAGGACGCGTTGCGTTCCGGATGCGCCAGAATCGGCTTGTAGCCTGCCACCTGGAGCCGGAAAATCGTGTCGTCGGTGTACGGTGGTAGGACGAAGAACGGGAGTTCCACCAGGATGTACCGCGTAGATGCAATGGGCCACGCCAGCCCTTCCGCCAGCCAGCGCAGGATGTCCGGCTCCAGGCTCACCTCTGCTCCCAGGTGCACCTCCACATCGGTCTGATGGCCCGCAAGATACCGCCGCAGGTCTCCCAGCCGCCGTTCGCACTCCTCGCGGTCCAGCCCCGCCATCGGGATGTGGGGCGTCGCCACCACTTGCGCGATGCCGTCGGCCAACGCCACCCGCGCCATGGCCAGCGCCTCGTCGGGCGTCTGCGCGCCATCGTCCACGCCCGGCACAATGTGCGTATGCAGGTCAATCAGCCCTGCCGCAGGGAAGTGCGCCATTCGCTACCGCGTGCCCTCGGCGGCGTAGTATCGGGTGAGCAGCGTGTCGGCCTGCACGTTGGTCAGGGCCGCGCCGATGATGCGCGCGTTCGCCTTCTCCAGCAGGGCCTTGGCCCGCTCCACGTAGTCGCGCTTGGCTCTGCCTGCCTGGACAACGAGCAGCACGGCATCCACCTTGGAGGCCAGGATGGCGGCATCGGCCACGGCGACAACCGGCGGTGCGTCTACCAGGACGATGTCGGCCCGCTCTCGCAGCGCCGCGAGGAGTTCCTCCATGCGGCGCGAACCGAGCAACTCCAGCGGGTTGGGCGGGATGGGGCCGCTGGTGAGAACCGACAGGCCGTCCACCCCCACCGACCGGAGCGGCGGCGACTTCAATGCCTCGGCGCTCATCAGGGCCGTGGTCAGCCCCTCGCCGTTGGGCAGGTTGAAGATGGAATGAAGCGAGGGCCGGCGCAGGTCGCAATCCACGACGATGACCGTGCGCCCCTCCTGGGCCGCGACGACGGCCAGATTGGCCAGCGTGGACGACTTGCCCTCTTCTGGGCTTGCGCTGGTGAGCATCAACGCGCGAATCGGCCTATCCAGGCCGGCGAAATCAATGCTGGTCAGCAGCGTGCGGTACGCCTCGCTGATGGCGGACCGCGGCTGCGCGACGGTGATCAAGTTCTGCAGGGTCTTCTCGCTCATCTGCAAGCATCCCTCCATAAAGAAACGGCTACGGCCGAGGCCCGCATTCGGGCGCGGGTTCCGCCGCTATAGAATCTGACTGACAACCGCAAACCCCACGGCCCCCACGATAAGCCCCAGGCCGAAGTAGAGCAGCGTTTCGGGCCGAATGCGGGGGAGTAGGGCCTTGCGGCGCGTCGGCGTCGCTTCGCCGCCCGCCGGAATGGAGCCGAGCACCACCAGGCCGGTGATGCGCTCCACCTGCTCCGGCGTGCGCAGCAGGTCGGCCTGAACCCACTCCAGGAAGAAGACGATCACGCCCGCCAGCAGAAGGCCAACCACGCCCCCCACGATGAGGTTGATCTTGAGTTTCGGCGAGAACAGTTCGTACCGCGCGCTGTCAATGATGGCAACTTCTATGCGGTCGCGCTTGTCCTGCTTCTCGTTCCAGGCCGCCCTGTCCTCCGCGAAAATCTCGGCCACTTTCTGCGCGATGGTTACCGCCACAGCAGGGTCGGTATCCTTGGCGTCAATGCGAATGGAGAAGTTGGAAGGGTCAGGGCTGACGGTAACCTTGCTCAGCAGGTCATCGGTGGACATGTCCAACTGGCCGCGCTCAATGGCTCGCTGGGCGGTGTTGTGGCTGCGAATCTGCAGGGTGTAACTGCGGAGCAGGTCCTTGGCGGTGTTGCTCAGGCCCCAGTCGGCGCGCGCCGGTTCCGCCCGCAGGACGATGCTCGCCCGATACACCGGCGTCTGCATCTTGCCCACCAGCACCGCCACGGCCGCCGTGAACAGGGCCAGGAAGATGAAGATCCAGCCTCGCTTGCGGATAATGTCCAGGTAGTCTCGGAATTCCAATCCCGCCTCCTAACCGTTGTCGTCGGTCAATTGTACCACACCTGCCCCGCGCGGGCAAAGGCCGCCCTGCCCGACGCGGGCCACGATCATCCGCGAATCACACGAATCTACGCGAAGGGTGTTCCGCCCGACGCTGAAGCATCGGGCTGAACGGGCGAAGCCCCGAAGGGGCTTTGTTCTTTCAGCGCGGGGGTTCAGCCCCGCGCGACGATGCGACGATTCATCCCCACCCGCGTGGAGCAAGTTGCCAATTTGCTCCACATCTCCGCCCACGGCCAGGGGGACGGCCGAAGGCCGGGGGTGAGGTGCGCCTTCACCCCGCCCCGCGCGACGCCCCTCACCCTAGCCCACTCCCAGCGGGAGAGGGAACGCGCCCCCTACACGGTGCCCCCTAATTCACAGCCGGCGGCGCGAGCGGGGTATCTCGGCCAGCACGTCAAGCCCCATCCGCGCCAACTCCTGCCGGCTGCGCACCGTGTCGTCCAAGTAGTCCCACAGGAACGCAATCCCAACGCCCGCCAGCAACGCGATGAGCAGACGCAGCGGCAGGTCCAGGCGTTCCCGTAGACTGCGCCCCGCCACCCCGAAATGCGGGCCATCCACCCGCCGCACGACGGCATCCTCTGCCTGCAGGAAGCCGAAGAACTGGGTGCTTTGCTCCTCCAGGACGGCGGTGATGGCGTCGGCGATGGCGCGAATCTGCGCCGCGTCGGGCCAGGCCACGCTGACGTTGAGAATCCGGTGGAGTTTGCCCGTCTGGGTGGCAGCGCCGATAGCAAGCCCCGACACCTGCACGCCGTGCCGCGTCAGTTCCGCGCTGACGGCATTGCTGAACTCGCTCCGCCGAATTACCTCGGCCAAATCGTCCACGAAGTATTCCGCCGTCAGCCACGTGTAGTAGCGGTCGTAACTGTAGTAGTCGCCGGTCTTCGGTTCGGGCCTGATGCCCACGGTGAACGCCATGGATGCCGTGTAGGTCGTGGGGGCCGGCCTGGCCGTCAGCAACGTGATGGCGCCCACCAGCACCGGCAGCAACACCCAGACCCACCATCGTCGTTTCAGGATGCGCCAGTAGGTTCTCAATTCCATACGCCACTCCTTGCCTGCGCGGTTCACGCCAGGGCCTGCTCCTGGGCCGCCAGGAGCAACCCGATGCCCCGCTGGGCCATATCCAACAGCCGCAACAAATCGGCGTGGGAGAAGGGCTGCCCTTCGGCGGTGCCCTGAACCTCCACGTATTGACCCTTCGCGTTCATCACCACGTTGAAATCCACATCCGCCGCCATGTCCTCGTCATAGCACAGGTCCAGCAGAGGCTCGCCGCCCACCATGCCCACGCTCACCGCCGCCACCGGCGCACGGAGCGCCCCTGGGGGCACGGCCCCCTCCGCGATGAGCCGCCGCACGGCCATGGCCAGCGCCACGTATGCGCCCGTAACGGCGGCGGTGCGAGTTCCCCCGTCTGCCTGCAGCACGTCGCAGTCGGCGATGAAGGTGCGCTCGCCCAGGAGCGACAGATCCACCGACGCCCGCAGGCTCCGCCCGATGAGGCGGCGAATCTCCTGCGTGCGGGCGGTCGGGCCGGCGGTCTCGCGGGGCGTGCGCGTCAGGGTAGAGCGGGGCAAGAGCGAATACTCCGCCGTAACCCATCCACCCTTGCCCAGCCGATGAGCCGGCACCCCCTCTTCCACCGAGACATTGCACAGCACATGCGTATCGCCCAGGCAGATGAGGACCGACCCCTCGGCGTACTTGGTGAAGCCGGTGGTGATGCGAATCGGACGCAGTTCGTCGGCGCGGCGGCCATCCTTCCGAGGCATTTCACTCCCCCAGCACATAGCGCAGAATGATTCGGTGAACGATTTGCTCCACGGGCGCGCGGTCATCGGTGAACACGGCCCGCGCCTCCGTTACCTCCCACATCAAGGGCAAGACCCGCGAAGCCACGGCTCGCAGGCGGGCGTCGGCCAGGCTCTCCGCGTTCGCCCGGAAGTTGTCCAGCGTCGTGGGCTGGCGCGTCCCCACCACCAGGCAGGACGCCAGGCTTCCGTCGCGGTCGGGCGTGTCCAGCACGTACACGCTGGGGAAGACGGTGCGCATGGTCTGGGCAATGGCGTTCACCAGCGAGTAGTCGCCCGGCGCGCGCCCCACGTTGATGGCCGCCACGCCGTCGCCGGCAAGATGGTCGTACACCTCCCGGAAGAACTCGCGGGTCGTCAGGTGGAACGGGATGTACGGGGGACGGTAGGCGTCCACGGCGATGACAGAGTATGCGCCCGGACTGTTGTGGAGAAAGTACCGCCCGTCCTGCACGATGACGCGCAAATTCGGCTCGTTCATGGCGAAGTACTCGCGGCCCACGCGGACGATCTCCGGGTCAATCTCCACGCCGTCTATGCGCACGCCGCCGTACACAAGCGCGTACTGCTTGGACACGGTGCCCGCCGCCAGCCCGATGAGGCACAGACTGGAGACCTGCGAGGGCGCGAACGGCGGCGCGTTGAACAGCGGGGCCACCAGGAAGTAGTCCCACACCTCGCCGGTCAGTTCCTCGTGCGGGTTGTACACCGAGTGCACACCCTGGCCCTCGTTGAGGCGCAGATAGATGTCATCGCCCCAGCGCACAACCTGGATGTAGTTGTACGCCGATTCGGTTTCGTAGAGGAGGCCCTCGGAAGCCTTCACGACGCCCGACGGCAACGCCACCGCAGCCGCCGCCAGGACGAGGCCGCAGGCGGCGTACACCCACGCGCGGCGGGCGCGGGCCATCGCCAACCCCACCACAGAGATGACCAGCAGCGCGAGCGAGAACAGCCAGAACGTTCGGCGCGTGCCCATGGCAGGGATGAATATCAGCACCGGCGCGAACGTGCCCACGATGCTGCCCAGCGTGGAGACGGCGTACATCCGCCCGGCGGCGTGTCCCGCAGAACCCACATCGCGCACGGCCAGGCGCACGGCGAAGGGCGACACGAACCCCAGCAGGATGACCGGCGCGGCGAACAGCAGCAACACCCCCACGAGCGACCCCGCCAGCAGCCCCACGTCGTAGGCGGCAAATCCGCGCACGGAAAGCGAAAGCACGGGTCGGGCCGCGAACGGCACCAGCCCGATGAGCAGGGCCGCCGCGCCGGTGATGCTGTAGAACGTCGTGGCGTGCGGCGAACGGTCGGCGACGCGGCCACCCAGGTAGTAGCCCACCGACAGGTACACCAGGATCAACCCGATGAGATTCGCCCACACGATGAGCGAATTGCCGAAGTAGGGGTCCAACAGCCGCGCAGCCGACATCTCCACCGCCATGGTGGTCATGCCGGAAACGAAGACGGCCAACGTCAGGAACCCTCGCTGTCCCCTGGGCATTCCTCTCCTGCCAGGTCTGCGGTCTCCGCGCGACGCGCATTCCGACTTGTCAGACTACGGCGCATTATACCCGCGCAGATGGCGGTTGGCAAAGGGCCGAACCCAGGGGCTCGGTTCCATTGTGTTGGTAAGCAAGCCGAGGGTATGGGGAACCGCGAATCGCGCGAATAAACGCGAATGTCTATTTCTATTCGTGTTCATTCGCGTTTATTCGCGGTTACAACCTCTCCGCTCCGCCGGCGAAGAGGGGGAACGAGGGGGTGAGGTCGGCATGGCCGCAGGGCTTCGCCCCTTCAGCCCGATGCTTCAGCGTCGGGCGGCGGGGTGCAGGCGCACCTCACCCCCGGCCTTCGGCCGTCCCCCTGGCCGTGGGCGGAGATGTGGAGCAAATTGCCAATTTGCTCCACGCGGGTGGGGATGAATCGCCGCATCGCAGCGCGGGGCTAAACCCCCGCGCTGAAAGAACAAAGCCCCTTCGGGGCTTCGCCAGCCCGCAGGGCTTCGCCCCTTCAGCCCGATGCTTCAGCGTCGGGCGGCGGGGTGAGGTCGGCACACCGCGAGGTGGGCGCTGAACCGTGGCCGAGGTTGACGGCATACCACCCCGCGTTTTACACTACAGGCATGGACGCCGGACAGAAAGTTCCGCAGCGGATAAAGCACGCCATACGGCAGGCGGCATGGGGGCTTGTGGTGCTCCTGGCGGTGGGGCTGGTCGTCCGATTCTGGCAGCCCTTGCTGGCCCTCGTCTCCCAGCAGGACAATCTGCGCCGTTGGGTGGCGGGGTTCGGCTGGGCGGCGCCGCTGGCCCTCATCGCGCTACAAGCCGCGCAGGTCATCCTGGCCCCGCTGCCCGGCCAGGTGGTGGGGCTGGTCTCGGGCTACCTGTTCGGCGTGTTCTGGGGCACGGTGTACAGCGCCATCGGCGTCCTGCTGGGGGCGTGGGCGGTGATGACGCTGGCCCGCAAACTGGGCCGGCCCTTTGTGGAGCGCGTTGTGCCGCCCGCGCACCTGCGCCGGTTTGACGGCTGGATTCAGCGGGCGGGGCCTGCGGCGTTCTTCGTGCTGTTCCTGCTCCCCTTCGTGCCCGACGACTCCATCAGCATCCTGGCGGGCCTGACGCCCATCCCCATCTCGCTGCTGATGACTCTCGCGGCCATCGGGCGGCTCCCCAGCCTTCTCGCGGCGGCGCTCATCGGCGACCTGTCCGCAAGTCTGACCGCAGGCCAATGGCTGGGGCTTATTGCGCTATCGGCGGCGCTCGGCGCACCCGTTCTCGTGTACCGGCGACGGCTGGAGTCCTGGGTGGAGCGACTGGCCGCGAAGTTCGGGCGGCGCGACTAGGACGCACCGCGCCCTACGTTCAGGCCAGGCCCTTCATGCGCAAGAAGTCGCGCACCGCCGAAAGCAACGCGTCTATGTACTCCTGCGTCGTGGCCTTGCCCATGTGCCCGATGCGGAAGATTTTGCCCTTGAGCGGGCCGATGCCGCCGGCAATCATTAGCCCGCGCTCCTTTTCCAAGTACGCGGCCATCTCGGAGACGGGGAACTCCGGCCGCGCCCGCACCGCCGACACCACCGGACACGAGTACCGCCCCTCCACCAGCATGGAAAACCCCATATCGCGAAGTCCCTGCCGAACCTTCTCGGCGGCCTCGGCGAATCGGGCGAAGTGATGTTCCAGGCCCTCGCGTCGGATGCGGTGCAACGACGTGTTCAGCGCGCGGACGACGCTGGTCGGCAAGGTTACGGGGAATGGGTGCCAATCCGCCCAACGAATGGAATAATCGCGCCACGTCCGCAAATCCAGGTACCAGCCGTGATTGCGCGGGCCGCCCTTGTCCATCAACTCCCACGCCCGCTGGCTCACGGAGACGATGGACAGCCCAGGCGGCGCTTCCAGCGCCTTGTTCGCCACGGTAACCAGGAACTCAATCCCCAGGCGATCCACATCCACCGGAACGCCACCTGCCGACGCCACAGCGTCCACGATGACCGGCAACCCAAACTCGTGGGCCACGCCGACGATCTCGTCCAGCGGGTTGAGGACGCCCGTAGAGGTTTCGTGATGCACGAAGGCCAGCGCCTTGATGCCGGTATCCTGCGCCAGGCGCTTGCGCAGCCGTTCGGGTTCCACCGGCGTTCCCCACTCAAAGTCCTCCACCACCGGCTCCAACCCCGACCCCCTCGCCACGGCGGTCAGGCGGTCGCTGAAGAAGCCGCTGACGGGAATGAGCACCTTCTCGCCCGTGTGGAGCAGGCTGCCCATGCACGCGTCCAGGCCGGCCGTCCCAGGCCCGGACATCAGGAAGACATCGCCCGAAGTGCCCAACACCATGCGGGTTAGGTCTTGCGTCTCGCGGTACAGGCGCACGAAGTCGTCGCCGTAATGGGCCACCACCTGCTCGCCCATCACGGCCAGCACATCCTCAAAGACATCCACGGGGCCGACGATGAACATTTTCTTCATGACCTTCCTCCTCACAGCGCCATTGCTTTCGGCAGAACGGGGCCATTGTAGCACCGTCCTGGCCTGCGCGCAAGATTCCCGCGAACGGGACATGCCTCCAAAGTTTGTTGGTGCCCGTAATTAAGAGTGGCGAAGCCCCGAAGCAATCCCCGCGGGGAGAGGGCTAGGGTGAGGGGGCGACGCGCGGGGCTAAACCCCCGCGCTACGGGCGCGAAGCCCCCGTTGGGACTACCCCCAACCCGCAGGGCTTCGCCCATTCAGCCCGATGCTTCAGCGTCGGGCGGCGGACCCACGCCTCGCCCCCAAGGACGCGCGGTTGAGCAACGTGCGCCGCACGTTCCCTACCCAGATTGTTCAATCCCCAAAAACCTGCTATACTTGGAGCCGACGGATTACACACGCTCGGCACAAGGAGCAAGGAATGGCAGAGTGGCCCGTCATAGACTTCCACGTCCATGTGGCGCGCCCTGAAGACTATCACCCGTGGGTCGTGGAATGGATGCAGTCGCTCCTGAAGGGGGCGTCCCTGGAGCAATTCCGCGATCTGATGACACCCGAAGGGTTGCTGATGGTGATGGACGACTGCGGCATATCCCATGCGGTGATCCTCCCCGACATGCACCCCAAGACCGTGGGCCTCGTTACCAACGAGTTCGTCGCCGAGTTCTGCCGCGGCCACGACCGACTCATCCCCTTCGCCAGCGTGAACCCGCACCTGGTGCCCAGCCCCCGCGAGGAATTGCGCCGCTGCCTGGACGATTTGGGCATGCGCGGGCTGAAGATGGCCCCTACCTACGCCCACTTCTACCCTAACGACCCGTCGCTGTACCCGTTGTACGCCCTGGCCGAGGAGCGGCAGATTCCCGTCATGTTCCACACCGGCTCATCGGTGTTCAAGGGGGCCAAAATCAAGTTCGGCGAGCCGGTGCTCCTGGACGAGGTCGCCGTGGATTTCCCGAATCTCACCATCCTCCTCGTTCACAGCGGGCGCGGGTTCTGGTACGATCAGGCGGCGTTCCTGGCGCGCCTGCACCCGAACATGTACATGGAGATCGCCGGCCTGCCCCCGCAGAAACTGATGACCTACTTCCCCGAATTGGAGCGCCTGGCCGACAAGGTGATCTTCGGATCGGACTGGCCCGGCCTGCCGAGCCTGAAGAAGAACATTGAGGACATCCGCGCCTTGCCGCTGTCGGACGAGGCCAAGGCGAAGATCCTGTACCGAAATGCCGCGCGCCTTTTGCGCATCTAAAAATCGGAAACGCGTTCCAACCCATAACATCACAGAAAGGAGATTCTCAAGATGAATTGGCTCAACTTCCTCAAGGTCATGGAGATGGACGAGAAAGCGGCTTGGGAGAAGTACAACCTGGCCGCCAGCCTCGCCGAGGACCCCGAACTCAAAGCCATGTTGCTCAAACTGCGCGACGAGGAAGAGATCCACGCCGACTTTCTGGCAGACCAGTACCGGAAACTAGAGAAGATGCTGCAGAAGTAGGAGGCCGACATGCCCAAGATCACCCGCGATACCAAACTGACCGACGCGTGGCAGATGGCCATCCGTCGGGAGAAGGCCGCGCTGGAGTTCTACACGCAGGCGCTAGAGGTGGTGGACGACCCCGCGCTGAGGAGCCTGTTCACCTACCTGGCGGGAGAAGAGAAGAAGCACTGGACGATGCTCCAGGACGAGTACGACAAGCACTTCATGCCGGACAACTAGCGCGCGTTCCGGCACACCCAACGCAGACCGGCAAAGCACGAGGCGCGGCCCGGCGGCCACGACCCCGTGCTTTGCGCTTTCTGCGCGCACCTATTCGGCGGCCGGACGGACGCCCTTCTTCGCTCGCTCAAACTCCTCCATCAGTTCCTTGCGGCGGGCCTCGTAGGCTTCCATGGCCTCGGCCTTGATCTCATCCAGCCGCTTGCGGAGATACTCCTGCGTTTCTGCGCCGGACTGCGGAGCCAGGAGCACCCCAGCCGCCGCACCCACCAGCGCCCCACAAATCACGCCGCCGAGAAACAGAATCGCTCGCCTCATACGCACCTCCTCGTTTGCCACAATGGCTTGCTTTATGTTACCATAGTCCAGGGCAGTTGGCAAGGAGGCCGGCAGATGATGCGCCGCGAGTCGGACAGGACGCGCCTGGTAAAAGAACTCAAGGTGCGCAAGGTTCACGTGTACCCGCGCCTGTGGTCGCTGCTCACCCCGGATGTGGCGGCCAGGTTCTCCAGCCAGTGGGAGCCGGTGGATCGGCTGGCGCAACTGCTGCTCCAGATGCCGGTGGGCGCGTTGCAGTTCCTGGCGGAAAGCCCAACGGGCGTCTTCATCATCAGCCCGGCCGAGACGGGATATGTCCCCGGCCCGGCGTCTATCGGCAAGATCAAGGCCGAGAATGTTGTGTTCGTGTCGGCGCAGGCGCTGCTGGAGGCCGAGACCGACGCGCTTCGGGCCATCGCGCACCTGTACGACCATCTGCTGGGGTGCATGGGAGCCGCGGGCGGGCCGCGCCTCTCCGACGGCGTCGGCATCGCGCCCGCCTGGACGGAAATCGGCGCGCAGATCGTGCGCCTGTTCGCCCTGGAGCACAACCCCGACCCCATCTGCCGCAGGAGCGCGGCCGACTACTTCGCGCAGTCGCTGGCGCTGTACATCACCCAGCCGCGCGCGCTGAACGTAGCCGACCCGAACATGCACAAACTGCTCCGGCGCTCCTTTTTCTCCGAGACTTTCTGGAGGCGAACGCATGCAGAACAATAGACCCCTGTTCGTTGAGCGAATCCGCCGCGTGGCCAGCGACGCCCAGGACCGAGGGCTGGCGGGGCTTGCCGTCGTTCCCGGCCCCAACCTGCGCTACCTGGCCGGCCTCGCCCTGCACGCCAGCGAACGCCTTATGCTGACGCTCCTTGCGCCGGACAGGCCGCCCGCGTTCGTCGTGCCCTCGTTTGAGGCCGATCGGGTTGCGGGCGCGGCAGCAGTGCCCGGCGACGTGTTTGCCTACACCGACGAGGAAGGCCCGCAAGACGCGCTGGGCCAGGCGTGCCGCCACCTGGGTTTGGTCGGCGAGCGGGTGGGAGCCGAGTCGATCCACATGCGCCTGATGGAACTGCAATGGTTGCGCGAGGCGGGCGTGGAGGTCGCGGCCGCCGACGACATCTTCGCGGGCGTGCGCCTGCGCAAGGACGCCGCAGAACTTGCCGCGATGCGCGAGGCCATCGCCCGCACCGAGCAGGTGCTGCGCGCCTTCCTGCCCGAGATACGCCCCGGCCGCACCGAGCGGGAACTGGCGTCGCGGCTGCGGGCGATGCTGCTGGATGCGGGCGATGGAGACATTCCCTTCTCGCCCATCCTGATCGCGGGGCCAAACACGGCATTGCCCCACGGCACGCCGTCCGAGCGCCCGCTCCAGACCGGCGACCTGGTCATCTTGGACTGCGGCCTCTACTACAACGGCTACCTGTCGGACATCACCCGCACGTTTGCCGTGGGCAGCGTGGAGCCGGAACTTCGGCGCGTGTACGAGGTCGTGTTGGAGGCCAATCGCGCCGGGCGGGAGGCGTGCAAGCCGGGCGTCGCCGCGCGCGATGTGGACCGCGCCGCGCGAGGCGTGATTCGCGA
>JACIWU010000018.1:0-13794 GCA_014360805.1 Chloroflexota bacterium | reverse complement strand
CGGGCTACGGCGAATACTTCACCCACCGCACCGGCCACGGCATCGGGCTGGAGGTGCACGAGCCGCCCTACATCGTGGAAGGCAACGCGCTCCCCCTAGAGCCGGGGATGACGTTCACGGTGGAGCCGGGCATCTACCTTCCCGGGCGGGGCGGCGTGCGCATAGAGGACGATGTTGCCATCACCGCCGACGGGGCCGAAGTGCTGACCTCGTTCCCGCGGGAATTGATGGCGTTGTGGTAGGGGCGACCTGCGGGTCGCCCCTCCGCCGGTCGCCCCGCCCCCACGCATGCCCCGCACAGCCTTAGCGCTCCCAGCGCCCCTACTTCACGTCCACCCACCTGCCCTGCAATTTCTCCAGCACCTGGGGCAGGGTCGTGTACTCCATCTCGTCCATAGGCAGGCGGTGCGGCTCAAACGGGCCATGCCGCCGCAGGTGGTCCATGAGGGCGTTGCACTGCTGCCGCGCCTGGTCAAATCCGGGGTCGTCAAACAGGTCGCGCGGCCCCACCAGTTGCCCGTCGGCGATCTGGAACCCCAGAGCCACGACCCGCGGCGGGCCGTCAAAGCGGCTGGTCTGCGCGTAACGCAGCGGCACCGGCATCAGCGGCGCGAAGAAACTCCCCCGCATGCACCCCTCCACCACATGCGGCATGGTGAAGGGTTCCAGAATCTCGCCGATGGCCGGGAACTGATTCTGGCTGCGCACGATGCACACCGGATCGTCCTTGCCTACGTACTTGCCCGCGATGAGGCTGAGCCGTTCGGTGGACGATGCCGCCGCAATCTCGCCCTTCTTAGTGTACACCGCCTTCACCACATACCGAGCCGTGGCCCCGATGAGGGCCAGCAGGTCGTAGACCTCGGCCGGGCAACTGAACACGATGGCCTTGGCGCTTTTCACGTCGTAAACCTCAATGTTGAACCCGTCGTGGAGCGAAGGCGAGATGACCAGCCCCGCCGTGTTGAACGGATCCACAAACATCCGATACAGCGGCATGTTCCAGGCCCCGGCGGCGGTCTTGTCGGCCATGAAGATGACAATCGGCTCCGATGGGCGCTCCACGAAAGTCATCTCGGCGACGCCAGGCCCCATCCCGCGCACGTTGCCCGAGAACGCATCGGCCAGCAGATCCTGTCCGGCGCCGTACAGGTGGAGCGCGCGCGCCACTTCGGTGCACGCCTCAAACGTGTTCCACGCCAACTGATGGATGGTCTCGCTATCGTTGCCGAGCCTGTGCGTCATGATGAGGTTCAAATCGTCGCCGCAGTAGGACACGTGGAAGTCCACAAGCGTACCCCGCGACTTGGCTTCTTGCAGGGCCTCCTGGGCTCTCTGGATGAGGGCCGGATGGCTCGCAGAATGCCCTACGTACCCCCCGATGTCGGCCTTGATGACGCTGATGGTCAGTTCCTTCATAGTCGCCTCCTTGCTGTTGTATTTTTCCACAAGAGGCGGTGCCGGCCTCTAGTGGAGGAATCGCTCTATGAACGTAACCGACTGTGCGCCTGCCAGCGCGATCAACGTGGTCTTCATCGTCTTGCCCGCCCAGCAGAAGAGCAGAAACTTCCAGACCGGGTACTTGAGCGCCCCGGCGGCCATGCCGGCCAGGTCAAAGAAGGGGTTGGGGATGAAGGAAAGCGTGAGGACGGTCAGCGCGCCGTTTCTGCGCATCCATGCCGTGATCTGTTCGTAGCGGGCGCGGTTCTCAATCAGGGCGCGCCCGCTGAACCCGGCCAGGTAGCCGGTCAACTCGCCGAGCGCCTCGCCGACCCCCGCCACCAACCCCACCAGGACCGGCTTCAGCACCGCCCCCATGGCGAACACCACAGCCAAACTCGGCGCCGGCAGGATCACCGTCGCGTTGCCCGCCAGGCTCACGAGGAACACGCCCGGATAGCCATACGCGGCGAACTGCTGTAGGCGGTCGCGGAAGTACACGATGAGGCCCGTAACCCCCAGGACGATGAGCAGCACGACGATGCGGAGCACCGTCATGCGGGCACGTTGGGCGCGTTCCTGTGCCACGGTTTCGGCCCGTGCTTCCGCCCGTGCTTCCGCCATCCCCTACTTCTCCTCTATCACCACCGTCAGAAGGCGGTCTCCGCTGAACGTCGGGTTGGTGCGCGGATCCCTGGGCGTCAGCGCCTGGAGCACATCCATGCCCGACACCACCTTGCCGAACACGGCATGATGCCCGTCCAAGTGGGGCTGGGGCGCGTAGGTGATGAAGAACTGGCTGCCGTTGGTGTTGGGGCCCGCGTTGGCCATGGACAGGATGCCCTCGGAATCATGCTTGAGGTCGGGGTGGAACTCGTCGGCGAACTGGTATCCAGGCCCACCCGAGCCGGTGCCGGTGGGGTCGCCGCCCTGCGCCATAAACCCGGGGATGACGCGGTGGAACGTAGTGTTGTCGTAGAACCCCTGCCGCGCCAGGAACACGAAGTTGTTCACCGTCTTGGGCGCCTTGTCGGCAAACAGTTGGATACGGATGTCGCCCTTCTCGGTCTTCAGGATGGCGAAGTACTGCTTGGTGGGGTCAATGGTCATCGGGGGCGGGGAACTCCACTGCTTCGGTTTCGTCATATTCGCATTTGTCCTTTCCATCGCCGCCCAGGTTACGGCGATCAGCACGACGGCCAGCAGGGCACCCAGCCCGCCGACCAGCGCGCGGTTCCTGCGGGCCCAGTCGGAGATTCGCGCCCAGCGAGAGGGTTTCGGTGCCGGACGGCGAGCACTCCTCGGCTGCCTGGGTTTGCCGCGTCCCTTTTTCGCCTTCTTAGCCATGCGCCCTCCCAATGCCTGGTGCGCCGATGCGCCACACGTTGCCTGCGTCCGCCCCAACGCCCCGCGTCGCGTTGACGGCGTCCACGACCAGCGGAGCCTCCGCCACAATCCAGGCGAAGTCATACGCGCTGTGGGCGGCCAGGATCACGGCGCAATCGGTTTCTTGCAGCGTCTCCCGCGTCAGCGGTGTGGATTCCATGACGACCCTCGTGGGATAGAACACGTCCCCGCCCACCGAGAAACGCGGGATGTATGGATCATTGTACTCTAGGTTCGCGCCTTTCGCCAACAGGAGTTCGGCGATGCGCTCCGCGGGCGAGTTGCGGGCATCGTCCACGTCCTTCTTGAAGGCCACGCCCAGGAGGAGAATCCGCGCGCCGCGCATCGTCTTGCCCTGGGCGTTCAGCGCCTCGGCAATGCGTTCCACTACATGGTAGGGCATCTCCTGGTTGACCTCGGCAGCCAGTTCAATGAATTTTGTGTGAAAATCGTACTCCCGCGCCTTCCAGAGGAGATAGTAGGGATCCACCGGAATGCAATGCCCGCCGACGCCAGGCCCAGGGTAGAACGGCATGAACCCGAAGGGCTTGGTGGACGCCGCCTCTATCACCTCCCACACGTCAATCCCCATCCGCTCGCACAGCAGGGCTATCTCGTTGACCAGGGCGATGTTGACGCTGCGGAAGATGTTCTCCAGAAGTTTCGTCATCTCGGCGGCCCTGGGCGATGAAACCACGTGCACCGAGGGATGGAGTTGCGCCAGGACGAGGGCCGCCAACTCCGCGCACCGCGGGGTCAGCCCGCCCACCACCTTCGGCGTGCTCCGCACGGTGTGCTGGCGGTCGCCTGGATTGATGCGCTCGGGCGAGAAGGCCAGGTGGAAATCCACCCCCGCCTCCAGCCCCGACGTCTCCAGAATCGGCAGCACCTCGTCTTCCGTCGTGCCAGGGTAGGTGGTGCTCTGCAACACGACCAGGCGGCCAGGGCGCAGGTGCGCCGCGATGCCCCGCGCCGCGCTCAGGACGAAGGACAGGTCGGGCGAGCGCGTGGCCGTGAAGGGCGTGGGCACGCAGATGAAGATGACGTCGGCGTCGTCCAGCGCGGCGTAGTCCCAGGTGGCGCGCAGGCGGCCGCTCTGCACCACGGCGCGCAGGTCGGCCTCGGCCACGTCGGCGATGTAACTCTCGCCCCGCGCCAGCGCCCCCACGCGGGCCGAGTCGGTGTCCAGCCCCGTTACGGCAAACCCCACGCGGGCCAGTTCCACCGCCAGCGGCAGCCCCACGTAGCCCAGACCGATGACGCAGACCCGCGCCTCGCGATTGGCAATTTTGCGTTCCAGCGAATCGTTCAACGGGTCATCTCCCAGATAGCGGTCAGCCGTTAGCCGTTACCCGTTACCCGTCAGCGGTGCGGGCGCGGCCCTTGAACTCGTAGCGCCACAGCGCGTACAACGCCGCCAGCGCCACCGCGCCGCCAACGGCGTACCCCTCGGGAATACTGGCCTGGGTTACGAACACCGCCAACATCCCAAGTCCGCACCCCACCAGGTACAGCGTGAGCACCGCCTCGCGCGGCGTTAGCCCCCGCGCCACCAGCCGATGCGAGATGTGATCCTTGCCAGGCGTGGTCAGCGGGTTCACGCCCCGCCGAAGCCGCGACACGATCACCAGCGCCGTGTCAAAGATGGGCAGCCCCAGCACCAGCACGGGCACCATCCACGTAACGATGACGTAGTTCTGGGGAAAGCGCAGTTTGATGCCCAGCGCGGCCAGCAGGAACCCGATGAACAGCGCGCCGCTATCGCCCATGAAGATGCTGGCGGGGTTGTAGTTGTACACCAGGAACCCCAGGCTCGCCCCCAGCAGCGCCGCCGCCAGCGCGCCCACCAGGTACTGCCCGCTCATCGCCGCCAGCAGCAAGAAGTACGCCGACGCCACCGCCGCGATGCCGCCGCTCAACCCATCCATGTTGTCCAGCAGGTTCATGGCGTTGGTGATGTACACCACCCAGAAGACCGTAACCCCCACGTTCAACCATGCGTAGGGGAACAGGCCGATGCGCACGCCCGAAAACGCCAGAATCAGCGCCGCGCCGATTTGCCCCAACAGTTTCCACATCGGCCCCACGCCCCATCGGTCATCCCACAGCCCTAGGAACGAGACCAGCGTGGCCCCGATGAAGATGCTCACGACCTGCGCGATGGGGAACCACTGGCCGAAGGCCACCAGCGCCGCCATGAATGCTAGGTAGATGGCCACGCCGCCCAGGCGTGGCATGGGCACTCGGTGCACCTTGCGCGGGCTGGGCTGATCCACCGCGCCCACCCGCAGGGCCAACCGCTTCGCCAGCGGCGTCGCCCCTACCGCCAGCAACAGCGCGGATAGGAAGATGAGCATGTAGACTAGCATCGTGCGCGCTCCTGCGAACTCGCCCTACTTCTGCGTCGCCAGCGCCTCCAACTGCGCCACGAACTGCTCCAGTTGGGCCTTGTCCTGTTCGGGCGCCACCTCCAGCGCCAGCCTGGCATAGGCCAGCGCCTGCCCCACATCCCCAGCCTTGTTGTACAGCACCGCCAGGTTGCGGATCGTGATGTAATCTCGCGGGGCCAGTTCCAGCACGCGCAGGTTCTGAGCGATGGCCTCGGTGATCTTGCCCTGCTGGTCAAGGACGTATCCCAACATGCTGATGGATTCCACCGCGTTGGGGTTCAGTTCCACGGCCTTGCGATACATCTCTTCGGCCCTGGCCCAGTCGCCCTCTTGCGTGTACAACTGCCCAAGCAGCAGGTAGGTCTGATCGTACTCCGCATCCAGCGACAGCGACTTCTCCAGTTTCGCCCTCGCGTTCTCGTAGTCGCCCATGAGGTAGTACGTCAGCGCCCACTCGTTGTACAGGTGCGCCTTGTTGGGGCTGAGTTGCGTGGCCTGGGCGTAGTAGTCGGACGCCAGTTGGAGTTTCTCGCGCTTCTCGGTCGGGTCGCTGGCCTGTTCCGCCCACGTGCGGTAGAAGCGGCCCATGTTGGCCGTATGGTCCACGTTCAGCGGGTAGATGGAGCGGGCCTTCTCCACCGTGGCGATGCCCTCGTTGAGCAGGACCTGCTTCTTCTGGGGCGTCTGGGCCAACGGCACCATCTGCTGATATACCCGCGCCTCGGCCAGGTAGTAGAAGTCCTCGGACGGGGCATACCGAATGGCGCTCTTGTACAGCCCAAGCACGCGATCCAGGACCTGGAGCCGCTGCTCCGTATTGAGTTGGGGAGCGTTCTTCAGGTAGTCCTGTTCCAGCAGGTACCCTTGCTGGTACAGGATGTCGGCCTTGACCAGGACCCCGTTGCCCTGCCAGATGATGAGGCCCGCGACGACGGCCAGGACAACGTAGGCCCAGGAGACCTCGGCGCGCAGGTACCGCCGCGGCGACGGGCCTGGGCGGTACAGGGCCGCCCCCAGCGCAAAGACGAGCGCGAAGAAGAGGACGTACCACCGCGCGATGATTCCGCTCACATCCTTGCCGACCCGCAGCAAGTCGGCTTTGGCCCAGGCCACGGCCAGCGGAATCAACACCACCGCGGCCAGGAAAACCGCCGCCGCTCCCAGCACCCACCCCCCGCTCGGCGGGTCATCGTCGGCGTCGTAGGCGCGGTGGAACGTTACGGCGGCTCCCGTGAGCACCGTCAGCGCGAACAGCATGGCCATCCCCCACGACCCGCGCGGCTCCGCCGTCAGCAAGCCCACCTTGGCGATGGAATTCCACAGGATGTCGGGGATGCTCGCCGCCCTGGCCTGATTGGACGTGAAATCAAAGGCCACTACGGCCACGATGAGCACCACGATGAGCGTGTAGGTGAGAAACTCGCGCCACCGCCGCCCTTCCGCCCGCTGGAGGGGCGCTCGGGGCGCTGCCGCCTGCACGCGCTTCTTGCGTTTGTGCTTGCGGGCCGCGTCTTGTCGGACGGGGGCCGCGGGCCTGGGGACCTCCACGGGCGCGGCCTCGCCGATGCGCCCCGACCCGACCAGGGCGAACAGCGCCGCCAACGCCCAGAAGTATGTGCCCGTGGCAGCGATGACGAAGCCGAAGTGAATCTCTATGAAGTGCCCCAGGATGGCCGCCATGAGCGCGGCGATGAGCAGCCTGTCCTCGCCAGGCAGCGCATCCGCCTCGCCGGCGGTCGGGTTCACGGCGGCGACGATGAGGTACAGCACCAGGCCAGCGATGAACCCCGCAGGCAGGCTCACGCCGACGAAGGCGTATCCGCCCGTGATCACCCTTGCCAACAGCGCGCCGATCACCGCGCCGCCCACGATGAACCCCACGAACTGGTTGCGCTCCCTGTCGGAGCGGATCAGCCCCAGCCACCGCAGGCCGTAGTAGAACACGCTGGAGAACAGGAACATGTACGCCAGGAAGCCCAGGATACCCGTGGAGGCCAGGGCATCAAAGGTCTGGTTGTGCGAACGGTCGGGCGTGCGGTTGCGGGCCTCGTAGTGCGCCAAATCGGGCGGGTAGAACGGCTCGTAGGTAACGTACATGGACTCGGGGCCGTAGCCGACCAGAGCGCGCAGCGGGCTGGCCGCGATCATCTTCACCGCGCCCTCCCAGATGAGCACGCGCACCTTGCCCGTGCCGCTCTCGGTCTCAAAGACCTGGCCCAGGCGGCCGATGTAGGGCGTCTCGCGCAGCGATTCCAGCGGCGTGTGCGGCAGGTTGAACACGACCAGGAACGCCGCCACCAGCAGCGTCTGGACAATCCAGGAAATCCACAGCCACCGCCACCCCTTGCGCGACAGGACGAGAATCACGTAGGACAGGATGACCACCGCTCCCAGCAGCGCCACGCCCACCAGCGGCGACTTGAGGCGGGCGATGCACACCCACGCCAGGACGCCGCCCAGCGCGAGGGTGCCAGCCCCCACGCCCAGCCCCCGCGCCAGGTCGCCCGCCGCCATGCGTCGCTCGCCCCCCGCGCGCTGCCGCAACGAGACCAGCAGGATCAGGACGAAGGCGTACAGCCCGCCGAGCAGCCCAAGCCAGGGGCCGCGGCTCTGGGTGAAGAAGATGGCCACGAGTTGAATCGCCATGATGAACAGGTACACGCCGCCCAGGATCGCGTCGCGTAGGGAGCCTTGCTCCTTGGACGACGCCAGCCGCCCGAATATGGGCAGCGCCCTGTACAGGGTAACGAAGAAGGCCATGAGGAGATAGGCGGCGATGAAGATGGCGTTGCCCATGGTGGAGGCCACGCGCTCGGCGGTTTCCCCCGCCCAGGGCAGCGGGTCCAGCCGATAGTGCTGCAAGATTCCGTACAGGCTCGCAGGCACGCTGCTCAGGATGACGGCCTGGACGGCGCGCTCCAGTTGGTCGCGGGTGCGCATCCGCTCCAGCATCAGGAAGAAGATGACGATGTAGGAGAAGGTGGACGAGACGCCCTGTAGCCGCACGTAGGACCCCTTCCAACTGATGGCGGGTGTGCGCGAGAAGGCCAGCGCGATGAGGTAGGTCGCGATCATCAGCAGGGTCGGCAGGACGAGGGGGGTGGCACGCACGCGCTCCCACAGGGATGGCCGCGCCTCCGCCTTGCTCACGACCCACGCGGCGATCATCACGATCACGATGGAACGCAGCAGGGTAAGTTTGTCAGGCTCAAACACGCGGCTGGAGTAGATGTTGAAGAACAGCGGCACCGCGATGAGCGCTGCCAGCCAGCCCGCCTCAATGATCTTGTCGCAGTATCGGCCCAGTTTCGTCTCGGTCAACGCTATGCTCTCCTCGTAAGGCGTCTTTCTGCATGGGCATTTGGCTGTCAGCCATTGGCCCCAGGCTCTGCATCTGCGCCGTCTAGAGCTTTTGTCAGCGGTGAATTCGCTCCGCGAACCAACGGATCGTTTGCCTCAACCCGTCTTCCAGCGACACGGCAGGCTCAAACTCCAGCAGCCGCCGCGCCTTGTCAATGGCGGGGCGGCGGCGCGTGGCTTCCTCAAAACCGTCGCCGAAGACTTTCTCGTAAGGCACGCGCACGATGGGCGACGCGCTGCCCGTGAGGGCGAGCACGATCTCTGCCAGGTTCTGGATCGTTACCTCACGATCGCTCCCGATGTTGAACGCCTGGCCGAGGGCTTCGGTGCGGGTCGCCGCGCGCACGGTTCCCTCCACCGTGTCGGCGACGTAGGTGAAGCAGCGGGTCTGTTGCCCATCGCCGTACACGGTGAGCGGCTCGCCCTTCAGGGCTTGCGAGACAAAGCGGGCCACCACGCTCCCGTAGCCCCGACCGTCCATGCGCGGGCCGTAGGAATTGAAATACCGAACGACCGAGACCTCCAGCCCGCGGGCGGCGTAGGCGAAGCACAGGTGCTCGTCCAGCGCCTTGGAGACGGCATAGGCCCATCGGGGAACCCACGTGGCCCCCAGAACGCGATCATCCTCCTCGCGAAACGGGATGCGGTTGCTCTTGCCGTACACTTCGGACGACGACGCGAACAGGACGCGGCGCTTGTGGGCGAAAGCCGCCGCGAGCACCGACTCGGTTCCCCCGACGTTGACCTGGATGCACCGCAGCGGATCGGCGACGACATGGGCCACCCCCACCACCGCGGCCAGGTGGAACACCAGGTCGCTCCGCTCCACGAGGCGGGCCACCAGCGCCGCATCCCGCACGTCGCCCTGGACCCACGAAAAGCGCGGGTTGTCGCGCAGGTGGGCCACGTTGTCAAGCCGCCCCGTGCTCAAATCGTCCAGCGCGATGACAGAGTGCCCGTCGGCCAGAAGGCGGTCGGCCAGGTGGGATCCGATGTAGCCCGCTCCGCCCGTGATCAGCATGTTCATGGCCTCATCTTATCCCACAGTCGCCGAAAAATCAAACCCACCCCCTCGGCCACGCCTTGCCTTTTGCGCGGGAACGGGATTCCACACAAAGACACGAAGACACAAGGGGGAGTTGCTTTGCGTCTTTGTGCCTTTGTCTGAGAAATGGTGGTCCGCCGTCGGCCCGCTAGACAGGCCGGTCCTCTATCGGCCCCAGGCGGAGCGCGAACCCGACGCCGCCGCAGCCGTGCACCGGCGTGGACGGCTTGCGGGCAATCAGCGTGCGGCGGGTGCGCGCCTCACGGATGAGGACTTCGCGGGGCGCGTCGGCATAGCGCCAGTGGCAGATGTACACCTCGGACGCCAGATCAAGCCCCACCAGGCGGCGCAGGTTCACGCAGTTCCAGCAGGTGTGGGCAAGAGGCTTGCCCTGATGGCTGAGGCCGGCACGGCGGCATGCGGCGCGGAAGCCCGCGTTGTTCATGGCGCGGCCGGGGCCGGGTGGCCGTCGCTGGACATGCCGATCCAGGATGCACCGCTGGGCTGTGCAGCGGCTGCAGAACAGTTGGGCGCGCGTCTGGCCCGGCGGCACGGGGCGCAGGGCAGCGGTAGCCGTTTCGCGACACGGATAGTCTATGGGCGCATAGTTGGAGCCCGTTTTCCAGTAGATGCCGGGCCGTTGCCGGCCAGAACGAGAGCGGTTCACAGGCCCTCCCCAAAGACGCGGGGGCTGTCGCGCTGTTTAGAACGTTTGTTCTATTGTACAGGAGAACGCAGATTTTGACAAGGGAGAAATGGGCGAGGAAGTTTAAATTTGGGAGCGAACCTGCCGCAACCAAACCGACGTGAAGACCAGCGTCCAGGCGAACTTGCGCGCGTCGGCCGCGAGGGTTCGCCCGCTTTCCAGCCGAGCCAGCATCTCGGCCACCGTGCGCGGGCGGCAGAATCCCAGCAGCGGGTTGTCAGGGGCCAGCACCACGTCGTGGATGAGGGCGCGCATGGCGGGGTGGGCGTAGATTTCCGCCTGGGGCGCCAGGAACGACCCGCCTGCCGGCACTAGTTCGGGCGGCAGGCTGCGGGCCAGCAGGTTGCGGAGCAATCCCTTGGGCACGCCGTGCGGCCGCTTCTCGTCCCACGTCAGGGCGAACCCGCGCTGCATCATGAGCGGCTCCATGAACGGGGCCACCGACTCCACGCCCGCGGCCATCTGCGGCCCCAGCACGATGGCCGAGAATTCCCGCGATGTGAAGTACATCTGGTGGATGACACTCGTCAGCAGGTCGTAGTCGCGGCCCGCCGACAAGGGTTCCACGTACTCGCGGACCGTCGCGTCCAGTCGGCGGCGAACCCCCGGCGACAAGGTGTACGCGATGCCGTCCATGGGGTGCTCAGTCATCATGGCGTGGACGATGGGAGCGTAGGCGCTGCGCCGAAGCGCGGAGAACAGGCGCTCCAGGCCCGACTCGCGCCGCCACAGCCCCAGCGCCCCGTAGGGCCACGCGAGGACGCGGCGCGCGAACGTCGGCATCCAACCCAGCGGTCGCCAAAGGCGCCGGATGTGGAGCCGCTGGCCGAACAGCGCCCCCGCGCCCACGCCGTGCAGCGTGGTGCGAGACGCGCCGGCCAGCGACACAGCCGCGTGGGCCAGGGCATTTCCGGGAATCAGCGCCGTGTCGGAGAACGGGAACGGATAGTCGCGCCCCAGCCGCCCCATCACGGCGGGAATCTCCGCCGAATTCCACGACATTTGCTCCAGGCGCAGACCCAAGTATCGTGCGATGCGCCCGGATAGGCGCGCCTTCTCGTCATCCGCGCCGAAGGCGTAGTTGAGTAAGATGGCATCGTTGCGACCGAGGGCCGTCAGCCGCGCCGCGATGAGCGCCGAATCCACCCCGCCGCTGAAATAGACGACAGGCGATGGCGGCACGCGGCGCAGGATGTCGTCCAGCGTCTCGCGGATGTAGGCTTCGGGATCGGCAGCGCCGGCCTCGCGGTGCGACGGGTCGCCCAGGACGGCGAACCGCGTCAGCGCAGGCTCGACAGCGGGCGCGATGCGCGCGAGGTGACCAACCGGCACGCGCCGCACGTTGCGAAACAGGGTCAGCGGCGCGGGGGTCAGCCCGTAGCGCAACAGGCCCAGCACACCCGCCTCGTCTAGGTCGCTGCTCGCCAGGCGCGCCATGAGGCGCAGGTCGTTGCTCAATGCGCACCCGCCGCCCACGCGGGCGAAGTACAGTTGCTCCACCGCGGCGGGCGGCACGGCGGCCACGGCCTCGCCTGCCGCAGGCACAACGCCGATGCGGATGGCGGCGGGCAGACGCATGTCGCCCAGCAGGCGCACCATGTCGCCCGGCGTGCGGGCCTCGGGTGCGGGGGCCATGCTTCCCGATGCGGAAAGGATCACCGGAGTGTCATCCGCCGACCGATTGGGCTCGCCGTCCGGCGCCGACGCAGGCCCAAGCCAGGTGAAGTGGAAGGCGCGCCCGTCGGCCAGGGGGATCGCGCCTGCGCGGACGGCCAGGCCCAGCCAGCGGGCGTGTCGCGCCACGGCCTCGCGCCAGGCGGTCGCGGAGCCTTCTGCAAGGTAGGCGGCAAAGATCATGCGGGCTTGTCCTCCACCCGCGATTATATTTCGCGGGGCGGCGTAGGGCAACTTGGCACGATGCAGGCCCTCATGCCGGACGGGTGCGCGCGGATTCGGGGCTAGCATCGGCACGCGATCGCCTTCTGCGAGCCGCATCGTGTTGACAGTGCCGCCCGCCTTTGGTACCATCGCCGCGCCAGGAGGTGTCCTATGAAATACCGTCGCATGCCCATAGAGATTGAGTCGCCGGAGCAACTGGGCTACGCCAACATCCGCTGCAACCTGACCGAGAGTTCCGTGTCGGATTTGCGCCTGGCCGACCTGGGGGTGGACCTGGGCGACCTGACGCTGGCGTACACGGACCACCGAGGGCGGCGCGACCTGCGGGAACTCATCGCCGCGGAGGGGCGCGACCTGACCGCGGACGATGTTCTGGTTACCTCTGGGGCCGCCGCCGCGCTGTTCATCGTGGCCACGTCGCTGCTGACCCCGTCGGACCGCGTCGTGGTGATGCACCCGAACTACGCGACGAACGTGGAGACGCCGCGCGCCATCGGGTGCTCTGTCGCGCTGTTGCGCCTGGAGTTTGAGCAGGGGTTCCGCTTTGACATGGCAGCCTTGGGCGCGTTGCTGGACCGCGACATGCGCCTCATCAGCCTGACGACGCCCCACAACCCCACCGGCGCGGCCATGACGGAAGCAGACCTGCGCGCCGCCGCAGCGCTGGCCGAACAGAGCGGCGCGTATCTGCTGGTGGATGAGACCTATCGGCAAATGCATTTCGGCGAGCCGACGCTGGTGGCCGCGTCCATCAGCCCGCGCTGCATCAGCGTGTCGTCGCTGTCCAAAGCCTACGGCCTGCCCGGCATCCGCATCGGCTGGATCATCACCCGCGACCCCCAATTGCAAGAGACGTTCCTGGCCGCCAAGGAGCAGATCGTGATCTGCAATTCGGCGGTGGACGAGGCCATCGCCGCGCACGTGCTGGCCCACAAGGAGCAGATTTTGGCCCCGATTCGTGCGCGCAGCCGCCAGGCGTTTGCGGAAGTCAAACAGTGGATGGCGACGCAGCGCGACCTGGAGTGGGTGGAGCCGTCCGGAGGGGTCGTGTGTTTCCCGCGCATTCGGGCCGACAGCGGGGTGGACGTGGACGGGTTCTACCGCATCCTGAATCAGAAGTACGGGACTTTCGTAGGGCCTGGGCACTGGTTTGAGATGGATCGGCGCTACATGCGCATCGGCTACGGGTGGCCGAGGCCCGACGAGTTGACCGAGGGGCTGCGCAACATCGGCCGCGCCCTGGACGAGGCCCGACGCTAGGGCACGCGGGATTTCGCCGCCGAGACCACCGAGGGCGCGAATAGTCATGGATTTGTCCGTGCGTCAGCCCGACGCTGAAGCATCGGGCTGAACGGGCAAAGCCCTGCGGGCTGGGGTAGCCCCGAAGGGGGCTTGGTTCATTCAGCGCGGGGGTTCAGCCCCGCGCGGGCACCAGGGGACGCGCTTTCGCGGCTTTCGCGCCCTTTCGTGTCCTTCGCGATCCAAACACCCCTCACCCTGGCCCTCTCCCAGCGGGAGAGGGGACGGTGGCGCCCGACGCTGAAGCATCGGCCCCACCCGCCAAAGCC
>JACIWU010000017.1 GCA_014360805.1 Chloroflexota bacterium | reverse complement strand
AGGGCGTGTCAAGGCTACGCCCAATTCCCCATTCGCGTGGATTGGCGTGATTCGCGGTTACAGGGGCAGAACCCGTCCGGCCTATCGTGTCAAGTCCCGCAGCGCGGCTTCCAGCGTGGGGAAGCGGAACGTGTACCCCAGTTCCAGCAGGCGCTTCGGTTGCGCGCGCTGGCCCTCCAGGAGCAGCGTGGCGACCTCGCCGAACATCAGTCGCATGGCGAACGCGGGAAGGGGAAACCAGGACGGGCGGCGTAGCACCCGCCCGATGACGCGGCTCACCTCGGCGTTGGTCATCACGTCGGGCGCGACCAGGTTGAACGGGCCGGAAGCGGCGGGGTTCTCAATCAGGAACCGAATGGCGCCCACCTCGTCGGCGAGGTGAATCCACGAGACGTACTGCCTGCCGCTGCCGACTGGCCCGCCGACGAACAGGCGAAACGGCAGGAGCATCAGCGGCAGCACCCCGCCCGTTCGGCTGAACACCACCGCCGTGCGGATGACGACACGGCGCACGCCCATGGCTTCCACCGGCGCGGTCGCCGCCTCCCACTGCACGGCCACCTGCGCGAGCCAGTCGGTCCCGGCGGGCGCGGTCTCGTCCAGCACCCGGTCGTCCGCGAACCCGTAGATGCCGATGCCCGACGCCTGGACGACGACGCCGGGCTTGTGGGCGGCCTGCTGCACGGCCTCCACCACGGCGCGGCCCGCGTCCAGGCGGCTCTGGAGGATGAGATACTTGCGCTCGTCCGTCCAACGGCTGGGCAGGAGACCTTCGCCGGCGATGCTGGCGCCCGCCAGGTTCACGATGGCGCCCGCGCCGTCGGCCAGATGCCCCCAGCCCTGCGCCGTGCGCCCGTCCCAGCGTTCCGCGCGGACGCCCGCCGGCAGGCCGGTGGCCTTGTCGGGGTTGCGGGTCAGCACGATGACCTCGTGCCCGGCCTGCGCCAGTTCCGCCGCCAGCGCCGACCCGATGAGTCCCGTCCCACCTGTGATCAGAATCCGCATGGCAAACACCTCCCGAATGGGTTAGCAGCCTCACCCTAGCCCTCTCCCATGGGGAGAGGGTCAGGGTGAGGGGGAACCCCTCTTCCTTCCACCGCTAGCCACCCCAGATCATCCCAGGCAGCGAACCGAAACATGCACCCCGTGTTTCTGCATACAGCCTGTGCGCGCCCTAGTATTGTAGTATGATACACAAAACTTACAAGCGTTTCACGATCTCGGCTCGATTTCACCTTGTGTCGGTGAACTCCGCGCACATTCTCCTCGTGCGTTATCGTGAGCGAAGCCATCTCGCCCGACCTCACCCCCTCGTTCCCCCTCGCCGCCCGCAGAGAGCCAGAGGTCGTAGGCCGGGGGTGAGGTGTATGACCAGGGATTGCCCCGGATGCTCCGCGCCCTCGCAACGAGGTCTACCAACGGACTTTGTAACCGAGTCGCGACCTCTGCCACTGTTGCTCACCTTAGGCCGCGGCCTCAGAGCGCCAGCCCTACCCGATAGCCCGCCTTGACCGCCTCAAACACGCGCCCCACGGAGAACGAATCGCCCAGGTTGTGCACCTCGGCAGCCACCCGCTCGCGCACGCACGCCTCGTACAGGGACTCGTCGGGCTTCATCCCCACGGCGAGCACCACCAGGTCGGCCGCCAGCGTCTCCTCGCGCACTTCCTCGCGGATGGGCCGCGCCAGCGGGTTGGGCACGTTCTCGGGCAGAATGGGCCGCCACGTTACGTATGGGTCGGGCACCGTCGGCGACACGTTGCGCGCAATGACCACCTCGCGCTCGCCGATGCGCTGGATCGTGGCGCAGTTCAGCAGCCGCACGCCCTTGCGCTCCAGGTGATGGATCAGGTGCCCACGGTTCGCCGTGCACACGCCCTTCATGAAGTAGGGCAGCATCTCCACCACCGTTACGTCCTTGCCCAGTTCGTAGGCCAGGAAGTAGGCCGTCTCGCAGCCCACGGACCCGCCGCCCACGACCACGATTTTGCCCTTGCCCTCGGCCAGCGCGGGGTTGCGGAGCACATCCACCGCCTGGACCACATGGGGCAGGTCAGCGCCGGGCACGGGCAGGCCGCATGGCTTCGCGCCCGCGCAGACGACGACGGCGTCAAACCCGCCCGCGCGCAGGTCCTCGGGCGACACGTCCGTGCGGAACCGCACCGTCAGGTCGTAGTCGCGGGCGTGGCGCCCCACCGCGGCGTTCAGGTAGTCCACGTAGTTGGCGACATCGTACTTGATCTTGGGGACGCAGCCGGGGATGAGCGTGCCGCCCGCCTTGTCGTTCCTGTCGTACAGCGTAACGCGATGGCCGCGGCGGGCCGCCGTCGTGGCGCACACCACCCCGGCGGGGCCGGCCCCCACCACGGCGATGCGCTTGGGCTTCTCAGCGCGGGGCGGCGTCTCGGCCAGCAGTTCCTCAAAGCCGGTGCGCGGGTTCACGGCGCACTGGGGATGCCCGCCCTCCAGGAACTCGTTGAGGCAGCCTTCCTGATCGCCGATGCACGGGATGATTTCGCTGACCCGGCCTGCGTAGGCCTTGTTGGGCCATTCGGGGTCGGCCAGCAGAGGCCGCGCCAGCATCACCATGTCGCACATCCCTTCTCGCAAGGCGCGCTCCGCCAGGTCCGGGTAGCCCAGTTTGCCCACGGCCACGATGGGCACATCCAGCCCGGCGTTGGACTTGACGCCGTGCTCGGCGAAGTAGTCCTTGACGATCTTGGCCACCTCCAGGTAGCATCCAGGCGGCATGGACGCCGGCGGGTGCGGCAGCCACCAGTTGTCGTAGCATCCCAAGTCCACGTCAAACATGTCCACCCCGGCGCGCACCAGGTTGACCATGTACTCCAGCGTCATCTCCACCGTGCGCTCGTTGCGGAACCGGCGCAGGCCCTTGACCGACTGCATCCGCTCGCCGTAGGTGGCATTGAGCGCCAGCGACAGGTCAATGCGGTACATGATGGGGTAGCGCGGGCCGGTGCGCTTGCGAATCTCCCGAACCAGTTCAATCCCGAACGCCTGCCAGTCGGCGAATTTGCCCCATTTTCGGCGGTTGAAGGCCGGATTGGTCATCTGCTCCAGGAGATACCCCTCGTGGCCGTGGAGATACACGCCGTCAATGAGCAGGCCCTTGGCGTCGGCGGCAGCCTGGCCCGCGTTCTTGATGATTCTCCAGCACTCGCGGTTGGTCAGCGGGCGGCACGGCACTTCGGGGATGTAGAAGTTGGGATTCCAATAGGACGAGATGGGCAGTTTGTACTTCTTGACCAGGCACTCGGGCGAGCCGACGCGCCCCAGGCCCGGCGTGAGTTGGATGAAGAAGCGCGCGCCGTGGGCGTGGCAGTTCTCCGCCAGGATGCGCCAGCCCGCATAGTTGGTGCGCGAACGGTCAATGCGCGGGAAGTAGGACAGGCCGCCCGGCTCCGTAACCGACGGGTCCACGCCGTGGCTCACGGGGACCAGCCCCGATGTGATCAGGCCCACACCGCCCTTGGCCCGCGCCACGAAGTACTCAATCATCTTGGCGCTGGGTCGGCCCGTCTCGTCGGCCATGCAGATGTTGCCCATCGGCCCCATGACGATGCGGTTGCGAATCTTCACGCCGTTGACCTGGATGGGCTGAAACAGGTGGGTGTACGGGTACAGGTCGGCGGTCATGCGACCATCGCGGAGTTTGCCCTCGTCCGCGAACCAGTCGCCGTAGCCGCTCACCCATTGTCGCAAGCGTTCCTCATAGTCCATAGGGTACTCTCTCCTTGCAGCGGGCTACCCGCAGGTGCAACCGACCGCGGGCGCTATTGTGCAATTCTTCACAAGACATTATACGCCGCCCTCGGAGGATTGTCAAAACCCCCGACCGGGGCGCGATAGAAACCTGCCCTACACTCTATGCGTTTCATGCTGCCGATTATCGGTCTGCCTACTCACGCTCGCTTTTTCATAAGAACGCACGATGTGGTAACACAGCGCCAGGAGGCCCATCGGGAGGTCGCACATTCGGTTGGCGCTGCTCTCTCGGCGGCCATCGTAGGGCAAATTGGCAATTTGCCCTACGTCTAGCGGCCCCCTGTTCTGACGGGCCGAACTGAAGATGCGAGTGTTCTATTGGAGTAGCGAGATTCAATAATCTCCACCGAAATGTGTAGTTTTCCGAATTGACAACGCCGCCGTTGTGGAGTTATGATTGGGCATCAGTTCGCAGGCAACCGTGTCGCTCTCAGTATAGCACAAAAAGCATCCGCGCGAGTCTCGCATGATGAGGATGGACAACTGAAACAAAGGATGCAAATCAACAATATGCGTGCCCAAGGTATTCCACCGGAAGTCCGGCAAAAGGTTGAAGCGATCATAAAGAAATTCAACGAGACCGTTATCAAAGACCCCGACTGCTATTACGTAGCCCGTTACCGGGGGAGGTATGTGTACCTTGATCGGTTTGACCACGGTGTGAAAGGGCCCATCTGTCGCCTGGAGTACACGGGGCGCATGGATGATTGGGACTTTGCGATCTACCTGTACAGCGACGAACGGTACGATCCTGATGAGTGGTTCTTCCCGGGGTCAGACTACGTAGACGGAACGGTTGAAGGAGCGCTGAAAGCCGGGCTGGAGGCATATCCGTAGGATTACAAGCGAAGCCGAGCGCTTGGCAGACGTCGGAGACGCGATCCAGCACAGCCCGCGCATCCACCCGCCGCCGCCCGCCGCGCTCCGCGGCGCAGGTGAAGCGCAGGCCGTCACACGCAGCGCCTTGCCGCGCCCGTGTTGGCGTCCGGCTCCCCGTCGGGCGCGTGCAGAGACCCGCTTGCCAGCCCCCTGCCGCTACTACTTCCCCGGCAGGTTGTACTGGGCGTAGTTGCCCTCAAACTCCGTGGGGATGGTCGTCAGGATTTCCACCCAGCGGATGATGCGGTTGGCGCCCTGCAGGAGTTGCAGGAACGGGCCTTGCGTCTTGAGTTTGCGCATGGTGATGGCCTTGGTGGCGCCCATCTTGCCGCGCAGGATGTCCACCCACACGCCATAGGGTGCCGACAGGGTGAACAACGTCGGCCGCTCGCCGATCCACACCTCGTTCATCTTGCCGTCCACGTTGTCAAACCCGATGATGATGCGCTCGTGGACGCCCTGCGCCGGCTCCGGCTCCAGCACCAGGGTGTACGACTCGTTGTTGCCCTTGGCCAGTTCCAGATACTGCGGGTCTGCATTGGAGCGCCTCTTGACTTCTTCCAAATACTCCAGGCTGGCGAGTTTCATCTGTACCTCCTCATATAGCAGTCAGCGGTCAGCAATCAGCAAACAGTTGACAGCGGGCAGCGGTCAGCCGCCCGCGGGTTGCTCCCCGGCGATTCGGACGAGTACCTTGACCGCGCCCGAACCAGGGGTGTCCAGAAACCTGAACCCCTTGTCCACCACGTCGTCCAGTGCGATCTCGTGGGTTACCAGCGATTCCACATCCACGCGCCCCTGGGCCACGAAGTCAATGGCCGCAGGAAACGCGGCGCGGCCCGCCAGGCTCCCCTCAATGCACAGGTCGCCCAGGGCCACGCTCATGAAGTCGGCCTCCACCGGCTCCACGCACAGGCCGAGGATGAAGATTTGCCCGCCCTTCCGCACCAGGGAGATGGCGTCGCGATAGGGCTGGGGCGCGCCCGTGCAGACGTAGATGACGTCGGGGCCTTGCCCGTCGGTCAGGGCCGACAGCGCCACGTTCACGTTGTCCCGCGTCGGGTCCAGGACGAGCGCCGCGCCCAGTTTCCGCGCCAGCGACGCGCGCGTGGAATCCACCTCGGTTACAGCCACCCGCCGCGCGCCGGCCAGGAGCGCGCACTGTAGCGTGAGCAGGCCGATAGGCCCGGCGCCCATGACCAAGGCGCGGTCGCCCGGCTTGAGCCGCGAGCGGTGCACGCCGTGCAGCGCCACCGACAGCGGCTCCACCAGCGCGCCGCGGCGCAGGCTCACGCCCTCGGGCAGGCGATGCACCCCGCGCACCGGCGCGACGCAGTATTCGGCCATGGCCCCGTCGTGGGTTACGCCGATCATGTACAGGCTCTCGCACGCGTCCAGTCGCCCCTCGCGGCAGGGCAGGCACTGGCCGCAGGGGATGGCGTCGTTGACCACGACGCGGTCGCCGGGCTTCCAGTCCACCACGTCGGGCCCTGCCTCAACGATGACGCCCGAGAACTCGTGCCCGAGAATCAACCCGGGCGCGTACATGCCGGCGTGGTACGCCTCCATGTCGGACCCGCAGATGCCGCAATAGGCCACGCGGATGAGCACCTCGCCCGCGCCGGGTTCGGGCATGGGCACGTCGGCGACCTCAATGTGTCCGATTCCCCGCACAACCGCCGCTTTCATCTCCACCTCCCGCTATCGTGCTGACAAGGCGCGGATGACCCAGGGATGCGAAAGTTCTCTCTGTGCGCTGGTGTCTTTGTGTGAGAACAATGTCCCACACGGAGGCACAAGGACACAAAGGGGGTGAAGGCCCAGAGGATTTCTTCGTGCCTTGGCGTCTTTGTGTGAGGAGAATTCCCCACACAGGAGTTTCTCGGGCTTTTTGTGGCGGCCGATTCCCCATAAAACCCTTGACTCCTTGCAGAGTAGCACTATAATGTGAACGGCGGAGTATGATTCGGTGTACTGCGCGGGCAACTTGTTCCGCGCACGCGGATGGGTTGCCGCGCAGCGCGATCTGCTGGGAGAATTGTACGGCGTTTTTGGCGCATGGCAAATCGCAGGCTAATCCGCCCCGTGTCGCCCGTCGCTGCGGAACAAAAAGACGCGAGAGGAGCGTTCCTCTCGCGTCTTTCGTCGTCGCAAACGAGGCCAGCGGCTTACCCCAGGCCGACGGATACGTCCCGCTTGCTCTGCCAGATGGCCCAGACCAAGATGGCCAGGAGCAGGGCCAGGGCCACGTACATGCCCGGCCTGCCCTGGTTCTCCACAATCAGCGGGGCGGCCAGCAGGCTGATCAGGTTCACTACCTTGATCATCGGGTTGAGGGCCGGCCCGGCCGTATCCTTGAGCGGGTCGCCGCAGGTATCGCCCTCCACAGCGCACTTGTGGGCGGGCGAACCCTTGCCGCCGAAGTGCCCGTCTTCAATGTACTTCTTGGCGTTGTCCAGCGCGCCGCCAGCGATGGCCATGAAGACCGCCAGCAACTGCCCGCTCAGGATCACGCCAGCCAGGAAGGCCCCCAGCGCCTTGACGTCAAAGACGATGCCCACCACCAGCGGCAGGGCCACCGAGAGCGCCACCAGGCTGATGAGTTCCTTTTGCGCGGCGGCCGTCGTGATGCTCACCACCTTCCCATAGTCGGGGGTAACCGTGCCTTCCAGCACGCCCTTGACCCGGAACTGCTTGCGCACCTCGTCCACGACCAGGTTGGCGCCGCGCGTCACGGCACGCAGCGAGTACGAGGAGAACAAGAACGGGAGCGCGCCGCCCAGCAGGAAGCCGATGGTCCCCGTCAGCGTGGAGACTGGGATGCCCTGGTCCAGCAACTTGAGGAACTCGCTGACTCCCATCCTTTCCAGCCCACCGTAGGGCAGCGTCAGGGCGTCGGCCACAAAAGAGAAGAAGAGCGACGTGGCAGCGACCACGGCCGAGGCGATGGCGATCTGCTTGGTGATCGCCTTTGTGGTGTTGCCCACCGCGTCCAACTCGGCCAGGATCTTCCAGGCCTTTTCGCCGACATGGGCCATCTCGCCGATGCCGTTGGCGTTGTCCGAAATCGGCCCGAAGGAATCCATGGCCACATTGTTGCCAGTGTGCGAAAGCATACCGATGCCGACCATGGCGACGCCGTAGAGGGTGTAGATCAGGCCCTCGTTGTGGAAGATCAGGTGGCTGGCAGCCAGCGCCACCACGATGGCCAGCAGGCTCCAAACGCTGGCCTCCATGCCCACCGCCAGACCCGAGAGAATGGTCGTGGCCGAGCCGGTCTTGGTGGATTCGGCGATCTCCTGCACCGGCTTCTTGTGGAGCGAGGTGAACAGCGAGGTCAGCGGGTTGAACACCACGGCCAGGCCCACGCCGACGGCGTTCAGCGTGGCCAGTTGCCACTCCTGGGCGTAGAAGATGGAGAAGACGAAGGCCCAGATGACGGTGTTGATGGAGGACACTTCGTAGGAGCGGAACATGGCCTCTTCGGCGTCCCGTGCGCGCAGGAACTTGATGGGGAACTTCTCCCAGATGGGAACCGTGAAGGTGCCCAGGATGGACGAGATGACGCCGATGGCGCGCACGATCAGGGGATACACAATCCACTGGATATGCCCCGTCAGGCCGTACAAGAAGAGTCCTAGAATCAGGGTGGAGACGATGGTAACCTCGTAGGACTCAAAGATGTCCGCGGCCATACCGGCGCAGTCGCCCACGTTGTCGCCCACCAGGTCGGCGACCACGGCGGCGTTGCGCGGGTCGTCCTCGGGCAGGCCCTGCTCCACCTTGCCCACCAGGTCGGCGCCCACATCGGCCGCCTTAGTGTAGATGCCGCCGCCGATTCGCATGAAGAGGGCGACCAGCGTGCCGCCGAAGCCGAAGCCCAGCAGGGCGTCGGGGGCCGCCTTGCCGAAGACCATGAAGATAATGGTGCCGCCCAACAGCCCCAGGCCGTCAGTCAGCATGCCGGTGAACGTTCCGGCGCGATAGGCGACGGTCAGCGCGCCGTTGTAGTTCTCCTTGACGGCCATGGCGGTTACGCGGATGTTGCCCTCAATGGCGACGCGCATTCCGAGTTGGCCGACCAGGATGGAGAAAGTGGCGCCCGCGATGAAGGCCAGCATCCGCCCGAAGCCGATGCCCAGCCTCGCGGCGGCTTCGTTCCCGCCGAACATCTCCAGGGCCTGATGGCTTGGCCTGACCACATAGACGCTGAAGAAGAGCGCCACGGCCAGCGCGCCCAGGATGGGCAGCATGGTCCGCAACTGCCGCCAGAGATAGGCGTTGGCGCCCACCTTGATGGCGCTCCACACCTGCTGCATGGCCGGGGTGCCCTTGTCTCGCCGCACCGTATCGCGCCAAAGCCAGTAGGCGTAGAGCAGGCTCAGAAAGGCTACACCGATGACACCAAAGAGCATGCCTTGTTCTAGTGGACTCAGTGCCGACACGATTGCCTCCTCCTTGAGAGTATTGAGTCTTCGCCCCCTTGTACAAAACGGCGCTTTCCCAGGTGGGCCGCCGCGAAAGCGCCCTTAGGTCCGCCTTGTACAACGCCGCATGGCCGCGCCATCTCGGTTGAAGCGCCCAACAACAGACGCGAACGGGCTAACGCAACACATGTTGCGCAAGAGACCCTAACGCAAATGTGAGCCGACGCTCGGCGTTCTTTCGGGAGTCCGAAGGGCAGGAGACTGCGCCCTTCTCGGTGGGCGTGCCGACCCACCGAATGGCCGCGATTTTAGCATAGACGCGCGACGGCTGTCAATAATTCGCATTTGCATTTGCGTTCATGCCTGTATGGAATCCAGCACAAGGGCGACGGGAGCCTCCGATGGCACCCAGCACTTCTCCCCGTCCTTCTGGACGAGGGCGACGCGCAACCCGATGCTGGCCGAGCGCCCGATGCCCGCCGCGCCGAGCGGGATGCTCAAGTACAGGTCGTGCGTGCCCCGGCGCACCCGCACGCCCGCCTCCGCCGATGTGTCGCCAGCGAGATGCGCCGTCCAGGGAGCGCCGGTGCCGTCTCCGGTCGGCCAGATGTCCACGATGACGTTCGGGCTCTCCATCGGCTCGTAGGTTTCCAGGCGCAGGTGCAGGCTCTGCTCGTCGCGGTGCAGGCGAAGCCGCCGCACGGGGACGTAGGCCCGCTGGGCAGCCCCCTGGGACGCCGCCAGGGGAACGAGCGTGAGGCTCCGATCCCAGGCCCACGTTTCGGGCCAGCCGCTGGCGGCGGACTGGATGAAAGGAATCGCGTTGTCGGGCCGGCCCCACGCCGCGTCCAACTCGGCCAGGTCGCGGGGCGGCGTCTCGCCCAGGATTCGGTACACGTCCAGCAGCCGCGCACGGTACAGCCAGTCAAACTCGGCCTGCATGGGCGAGCGGTTGCGGCTGGAGTACCACCAGAACCAGTCGCTGCCCTCGGCCTGGTAGATGCGCTCCCACGCGTCGCCGAGGAGTTGCGCGGGCGCGTCGGGATGTGCCGCCTGCCAGTCCATCAGCCGCTGGCGGGTCTGGGCAAGCCACGCCCAGGCGCGATTGTGCTTCTCCTCGCCGATCCACGTGTCCAGGTTCCCGTTGATCCACGAGCCGGTGAACAGGCGGTCAATCCGCGCGCGCGGCGGGTACTTCCGCAGGTATTCGCGCACGGTAACGGGCTTCAGCAGCGGGTCGTCGCCCAGCCGCTGGTACAGGGTCTTCAGGAACGGATTGCCATTCTGCTCGTAGTACTCCCAGGCGTTTTCTCCGTCCAGGATGATGGGCACCAGGTAGGGCAGGCCGTCCGGCTCCAGCCGCTCGCGAATCACGTGCAGGCGGTAGATCATGTCGTCCACGGCGGCCTGCGGGTTCATGCTCTGGTACACGAAGCCGATGCGATCCGACAGCGCGTGGTCGCGGAAGACGGCGGCGACGGGGCGACCCCCGCCGTCCACCCAGTACGGCTGGTAAAGGATGGAGGGGTTCTTGACATGGCCCGCGCCGTCGCGCTCTATTCGTACCCCCAGGCTGCGGGCCAGGATGGCCTCGTCGGACGCGAACCAGGCGAACCCCGCCTCCGCGATCAGGGGCACGACGGCAGCGCCCACCGCCCCCTCCGACGGCCACAGGCCCGCCGGCTTCTTGCCGAATCGCGCGGCGTGGGCCTGGACGGCGCGCGCCAGTTGTTCGCGCGCGTCCTCGGGCGCCGCCAGGGCCACGCTCGGCAGCGCGATGCCCGGCATGGCGACCCGCGCCGAGTCCGTGCTGATGAGGAGCGGCAGGATGGGATGGTAGTAGGGCGACGTGGTGAGTTCCACCTGTCCCTGAGCCGCCAGCGCCTTGTAGGCCGGGATGATGCTCGCGATCACCTCGCGCTGCTTGGCCAGGATGAGGCGAATGTCCTCGGGGGTGTACCCCGCGCCCTTGTGGGAGATGGCCTGGAATTGCGGATCCTGGGCCAGGTTCAGCGAGTCCATCCAGGCCAGGTTGAACAGCGCGATGAGGTCCAGGTAGTCGGCGTCGGAAAAGGCGTCCACATCGCCGCGGGTGGCATCTCTGCGCGCCTTGAGTTCTAGGTAGCGGGCAGACCGCGCCATCACCTTGTGCTCGTTCACGCAGAAGAAGAGCGACAGGATGTAGGCTTTGTCTTCCCTGGACCACGCCGTCTGGGTGCTGAGTTTTAGAGCGCGATCCTGCGCGGCGCCCTCGGCGTAGGCTTCAATCTGCGCCAGGAGCGAGGGGACGAAGTTGACGGTGGCGTGGACTTGGGGATACTGCGCCTGGAGTTCGGCCATGCGGAGGTAGTCCTTGACCGCATGCAGGCGCACCCATGGGAGCGCGTACTCTCCCGTGCGCGGGTCCAGGTAGTCCGGTTGGTGCATGTGCCACAGGATGGCAACGTGCAGCGGGTGGCTCACGCATTCTCCCTGTCGCGAGGTCGCATGTGCGGGAACAGGATGACCTCGCGTATGTTCGGCTGATCCGCCAGCAGCATCGTCAGGCGGTCAATCCCCATGCCGAAACCGCCGGTGGGCGGCATGCCGTAACTCAGCGCGGTGATGAAGTCCTCGTCCATCTGGTGCGCCTCCTCATCTCCGGCGGCGAAATCCCGCGCCTGGGCCAGGAACCGCTCGCGCTGGTCCAGCGGGTCGTTGAGTTCCGAGAAGGCGTTGCAAATCTCCATACCGGCCACGAATCCCTCAAACCGCTCCACGGTGGTCTCGGAGCCGGGCTTCTTCTTGGCCAGCGGCGACACGTCTATCGGGTAGTCTATTAGGAACGTGGGCTGAATCAGGTTGGGTTCCACGTAGGAGCCGAGGAGCGAGTCAATCAGTTTGCCGCGGCTGGACTTGGCCTCCACGTCCAACCCCTTGGCGACGATGGCCTTGAACAGGCTCTCGGCGTCGGGGTATTTCTCGTAGTCCACACCGGTTGCCTCGCGGATGGCATCGCGGAGCGGGATTCTGCGCCAGGGCGGCGTGAGGTCAATCTCGTGTCCCTGGTACGTGATCTTGGTGGTGCCCAGCACCTCGCGGGCGGTGAAGGCGACCATCTCCTCGGCCGTGCGCATGACGTCGTTGTAGTCGGCGTAGGCCTGGTAGAACTCCAACTGCGTGAACTCGGGATTGTGCTTGAAGGAGATGCCCTCGTTGCGGAAGTCGCGGCCGATTTCGTACACCCGCTCGTAGCCGCCGACGATGAGCCGCTTGAGGTACAACTCAAACGAGATGCGCAGGTAGAGGTCCTGGTCCAGTTGATTGTGATGCGTGATGAAGGGGCGGGCGGCCGCCCCGCCGTAGATGGGCTGCAGGATGGGCGTCTCCACTTCCAGGAACCCGCGCTCGTCCAGGAATCGGCGCAGCGCCGCAACGGCCCGCGCCCGAATCCGGAAGATGTCCCGCACTTCGGGGTTGGCCAGCAAATCCAGGTACCGCTGCCGGTGCCGCAGTTCGGTATCCTTCAGCCCGTGCCACTTGTCGGGCAGGGGGCGCAGCGTCTTGGCGGCCAGCGTGATAGAGTCGGCCAGGACGGTGATCTCGCCGGTGCGCGTGCGAAACACGACGCCCGCCACCGAGACGAAATCCCCGATGTCAAACAGTCTGCGGAAGTCGTCGTAGGCTTCTTCGCCCAGGCGATCCACCCGCAGGTAAATCTGAATCCGGCCGGAGCCGTCCTCTATGTGCGCGAAGGTGGACTTGCCCATCTCGCGCACGGTCAGAATGCGCCCCGCCACGGTTACGCGCACTTCGGCGCCTTCGGGCGCGGCCTCAAAGGCGCGCTTGGCTTCTTCCGCCGTGTGGGTTCGCGCCACGCGAGGGGGATAGGGATCTACGCCCTTCTCGCGCAACTTGGCCAGTTTTTCCCGTCGGTACTGTTCCTGATCGGTGAGTCGTTCGGTCATGTTGGCCCTTCCGCCGTTGTGCGGCTATTCCAGGGCGATGATGCGGATGCGGCGCACGCCGCCCGGGGTCTGCACCTGCACGGTCTCGCCCACCCCGCGCATGAGCAGCGCCTTGCCCAGCGGCGACTCGTTGGAGATGCGGCCGCTGGCAGGGTCGGCCTCGGCAGACCCGACGATTTGGAACGTCTCCGGCGGCTCGCCGTCTTCTGCGATGGTTACCTTTGACCCTAACGTAACGCGGTCGGACGTGCCGCCCTCTTCTATCAGCACGTAGTTGTTCAGGATCTGTTCCAGCGTCAGGATGCGGCCTTCTATGAAAGCCTGCTCGTTCTTGGCGTCGTCGTACTCGGCGTTCTCGGTAACGTCGCCTTCCTCTTTTGCGGAGTGGATGCGGGTGGCGACTTCGGGGCGGCGGACGTTCTTGTAGTACTCCAGTTCCTCTTGCAGTTTGCGAAGTCCATCAGGGGTCAGGAAAACCGGTTTCTGTGACATCGGCCCTCTCAATCCTCGCGAAGAGTGTTTTTGGACTTTCTGAGGCAAATAGAAAAAGCGTCTGTCGCCCTTTTCTCTTGGGGGCGTAGCCAGAACGCATTTTCCACACCTGTAACAAAAACCGAGAGACGATTGCCGAGGCACACCGTTCTCTCTGGCGCTATTATACACGGGTTCGCGGTGGTTGCCAAATTGCCACGCCGAGAGATACGATTCCGGATCTTGCCGGCGCCCGCAACGACGGCGTGAGACCCCAAGTGTCTCCAAGCCCCTTGGGGTCTATTCTCCATTCGTGTAGATTCGTGTTATTCGTGGATACAATTGCCGCCACGCACCCAGTACTGTTCGGCGGGGACACCTCTGCCTATTCGCAGCGCATGTTCCCTGACGCGTCGGCGCATGTCGGCCTCGTCCTGCCAGAAGATGGGAATCTGCGACCGGTAGCAGGCGATGGCGTCCAGTTTGGCGGTCAGGTCTTCCTCTGTCAGGTGCGCCGACTGCGGTTGCAATGCGGCCAACGGCGATCGGGCCACAGCCTGGCGCACGGCGTCCTGGTCTTCGGCGTAGGGGTAGTCCTCGTACCAGGCGATTTCCAGGCCGTCGCGCTCCACCAGGTGCAGCACGGCCCGCTGGACGACCTGGTGATCCACGTGCTGCCCGGCGGCGAGCATGGCGTACAACCGAGGGCGGCCCGATTTGCGCCACAGTCGCCGTACCTCGGACGCGAGCGTCCGCGCCTTGACGGGGTCGTGGGCGCTCACGTCGCCGAAGATGGCCTCGCGATCGGGGTATACCGGTTCGCCCGTGCGCGGGTGCAGGCGGTAGATAGCGTCCTCGTAGGGCCAATGGATGGGTTGCGCGCCCAGCACGGCGAGGGCCTCCTCGTCCTCGCGGCGGCGCATGGCGATGGCGTCGCCTTGTGCGCCCCAGCGGGCCTCCAGGGCCTGCGCGAACGGCGAACGCACGTCGGTCTGCGCGCTACCCGCGAAGATGGTCAGCACGCCCACCGCCAGCCCCGCGCGGGTCTGCTGGTGGATGAGTCCCCCACACGACAGTGCGGCGTCGTCCAGGTGCGGCGAAAGGTAGAGGATGTCCATGGTGCCTCGTGGTGATAGGGATTCCGTCTCGCTAGACGATCTTGCGCGGCCGGTACTGGAGCGCCTCGGCAATGTGGTGGAGTTGGATGTCGGCGCTGCCTTCCAGGTCGGCGATGGTACGCGCCAGTTTGAGGATGCGGTGGTAGGCGCGGGCGCTGAGTTGCAACTGGTGCATGGCCGACTTCATTAGGCTCTTGCCGTTGTCGTCAATCTTGCAGAACTCGCGCACCTCGGCGGGGCCCATGTCGGCGTTGCAGGTGAGGGCGGTTCCCGCGAAGCGCTGCTGCTGGCGGTCGCGGGCGGCCTGCACCCTCCGGCGGATGACGGCCGAGGGTTCGCCGCGCCGGTCGTCGGAAAGTTTCTCGTAGTCCACGCGCGGCACTTCCACGTGGATGTCTATGCGATCCAAGAGCGGCCCCGAGATGCGCTTCTGGTAGCGGCTGATGGTGCTCATGGAGCAGGTGCATTCGCGCACCGGGTCGCCGTAGTAGCCGCATGGGCACGGGTTCATGGCCGCGACTAGCATGAAGTTGGCCGGGAAGGTGAGGCTGCCCTGGGCGCGGGCGATGGTTACGATCTTGTCCTCCAGGGGTTGGCGCAGCACCTCCAGCGTGCGCTGGCCGAATTCCGGGAGTTCGTCCAGGAACAGGACGCCGCGATGGGCCAGCGAGATTTCGCCGGGCCGCGGCCAGCGCCCGCCGCCCACAAGCCCCGCATGGCTGATGGTGTGGTGGGGCGCGCGGAACGGGCGATGCCGAATCAGAGGCACGTCCGGCGGGAGGCAATCGGCCACACTGTAGATGCGCGTGGCGTCCAGGGCCTCGTCTATGGTCATCTTGGGCAGGATGGCGGGCAGGGCGCGGGCCAGGAGCGTCTTGCCGGCGCCGGGAGGGCCAACCATGAGGACGTTGTGCCCCCCTGCCGCCGCCACCTCAACGGCCCGCTTGGCGTGCTCCTGCCCCTTGATCTCCGAGAAGTCCACGCAGTAGGTGGGCAGGTCGTCGGTGTCTATGTTCGGCACGTGGTGCGGAAACGGCGGGATCGGCGCCAGCCCCAGGAAATGCTTGACCAGCGAGACCAGATCGTGCACGGGGATCACCGTGATGTCGGGGACGAGGGCGGCCTCGGGCGCGTCGGCCTCCGGCACCAGAAGCGTGGAGAACCCCAGTTGCCGCGCCTGGCTGGCGATGGGCAGCACGCCGTTGGTGTGGCGCACCGTCCCCTCCAGCGACAGTTCGCCCAGGAGGAGCGTATCGGCGGGGATCGGCGGCATCTGCTCGGTGGCGATGAGGACGCCCACCGCGATGGGCAGGTCGTAGGCGGGACCTTCCTTGCGGATGTCGGCGGGGGCCAGGTTCACCGTCAGGCGCGTACCCGGGAACACGAAGCCCGAATTGCGGATGGCGGCCCGCACGCGCTCCTTGGATTCCTGCACGGCGGCGTCCGGAAGGCCCACGATGGTCTGCGATGGGAGGCCGCCGGAGATGTCCACCTCCACCTCCACCACCGCCCCGTCAAGCCCCACGACCGCGCAACTGTGCACTTTTGCCAGCATAACGGCCTCCGCGATGCGCTGGTGCTGCGTCTCAGGTCATGCGAAGTGTAGCACAACTTGCCCGCGCAGCGCAAGCCCGACGACGGCGCTACATGTGCCGGATATGCGGGGGCACGTTTACGGAAACACGAAGGCACAAAGAAAAACCTTCGTGTCTTTGTGCCTTCGTGTGAAGCATTGCCTCCGCGGCGGGCGGCGCGTTACTTCTTCCGCCGCTCGTGCCTGTCGGAATCCCTGAGAAACACGTTGAGGATGAAACTCACGACGCTGATGAGAAGCGCGCCCAGGAAGGCAGGCCCAAATCCGCTGACATGGAAGCCTAGGTTCAACGCTTCGCTGAGGTACGACGTGAGCAGCAACAGGGCCGCATTGATGACGATGGTGAACACGCCCAGCGACAGCAGAATCAGCGGGCACGACAGCAACTTGAGAATCGGCCCCAACAGCGCGTTCACCACGCCGAAGACCAGGGCGATGAGGGCCAGCGACACCCAATCGCCCGTGAGTTCAATGCCCGTAACGACGCGCGCGGCGACATACAACGCCACCGCGTTGATGACCCAACGCCAAAGCGCTCTTGACATGACGGTCTCCCTTACTCTATGAAGATCTCCACGTGCTCCTGATCTTCCTCGTCTTCCACATCCACGATCTTCCCCTGGAGGCCCGACTGGATCGCCTGCTTGATCTCGTCCAGGTTCACGCCCTCCATATCCGGCGCGAACCTGGCGCCCATTTTGAGGCCCACGTCCACCAGACTCATGGGGATGTTCACGTTCACCTTGGCCTTGCCCGAACGCAAATCGGTGATCCGCACGCGGAACCAGCGAGGCGCCGAGGCCGCGCCCGAATACGGGGCCTCTTTGCGACCCGACTCCAGCGCCGCCAGGAGTTTCGCCGCTTCGTCGGCGGTGATCTGGCCTTGCTCCAGCAGTTTCAGGATTTGCATTCGCTCTTCGCTCAATGACATCTTGCCTGCCTCCGTTTGACTAAACCACCCTCACCTGGACGCGCTCCCCGCTTTCGTCGTCCACCACATCCACAAGAAGCAGTTCGCCCACCGCGCCGCTCCCTTGCAATGACAGGATGAGTTCATCCACCGCCGTGTCTCGGAACTGGGGGACGAACGGTCGGGCGACCCTCACACCCCATGCCAACACCGGCAGGGGAAGCGGGAAATCCAGCGCGAACTTGCGGCGGCCTTCCGAATCCGTGATGCGGACGCTGAGCCAGGTTGCGTCGCGCGACGCCGCGCCCAGCGACAGAATCGCCAGCCCCACCAGGAGAAACGGCACCGTCAGCACCATCCACCCCGTGCCCAAAGCCCACAGGGTCAGGGCCGCGCCCGCCAGCGTCCACCCCAGGCCGAACAGGAGCACGAACAGCCAGTATACAGGGCGAGACGCGCGGGGCCGTCCCACCGGTTGAGACAACGACTCCGTCGCCGCGCCCTCGGAGCGGGGGCGTTCCTCGCCGTCGGCGGCCCCCTCGCCCATCGCGTCCAGCAGGCGGGCCGCCTCGTCCGCGGTGATCTTGCCCTCCTGCACCAGTCGGAGAATCTCCCTGTGTTCGGGTTCCATCACACCTCCTCAGAAAACCTCGGCGCGGCCGTGTCCAAGCGGCGCGCCATGATCAGGAGCCAGCGGCTCTCGGCGAAGCCGCGGGCGCGTAGAACATCTATGGCGCTGGTCTCCTCTGCGCCGACGTCGGCCAGCACCGGCAGCGCCGCCGCGTCGGCCAGCAAGTTCAGCATGCGCGACAGCAGCGCCCCCTCAACCTGTCCCCGCACATGGGGCAGCGCCATGAATCGCAGGCGATGGTACTTGCGCCTGGCGATGTTCAGCCGCGCATAGGCCAGCAGCCGCCCGTCTTCCTCCACGACGCACCGACGAGACCGCTGCCCCAGGCGGTTCAGGAGCCAGCCCCCCGACCCGGCCTGCGCTTCGGAGAGCCAGGCGTCCGGCTGCACCGGCTGAATCCGCTGGACCGCTGCCGGCGTGGCCGCCCGCGCCAGGTCGGCGAGGGCCCTGCCATCGCGGAAGGTAACATCGCGCACCAGGCGGCCGAGGCCCAGAGGCGGCTCGGCCACGGGGCGCGGGGGCGATTCCCGCCGAAGCGTTACCTGGCCGCCGAGTTCTGCGAAGCCCAGCGCCTCATACAGGCGGATGGCCGCCTGGTTCTCGCGGCGCACCATCAGGAAGGCACACACGGCCCGCCGCGACGCCACGAACTCCATCGCCGCCTCCATCAGCGCGCGGGCGATGCCCCTGCGCCGGTAGTCGGGGGCCACGACGACATTGCTGATGAGCCAGCAGCCTGGCGCCGCCCATTCGCGGCTTAGCGTTACGTTGCCCACCACGCGGCCATCCTCTTCCCACACGAACCCCGTGAACGCCTCGCCGCCCATGCTCAGCCGATCCAGCGCCCACAGGAGCGGCCCCCACCAGGCCAGGGCGCGGAACTCGGAGGCGACGGACTGTCCGGCGCGGTCCGGCTCCTGCCCGAAGGTCTGCTCAATCAGGTTCGCCACATCGCGCAGGTCGCGGGCCAGGCTCAGCCGGCGCACGCCGCGGAACGGGACCTTGCGCGAGGCGCTCGTTGCCAGCACGACTCTTTACCCCTTCAGCAGTTGGACGGCTTCTTCGGCGGTGATCTTGCCCTGGGCCAGGTCGTTCAGGATGGACCTGCGCTCCTCCACGCTCATGGCCTGCTCGGCCACCTGATACCCCAGGGCGCGGATAACGTCGTTGAGCCGATTGCGGACGGTGGGATAGGACAGGCCCAGTTCGTCCTGCACGCGGTTCAGTTTGCCCTCGCAGCGGATGAACAACTCCACGAAGGCCATCTGGTCAGGCGTCAGGCGGTGGAAACGTTCCAGCGCGAACCGGCCCTCTATGGTGGTGTCGCAGTTCGGGCAATGCAAGCGGGTCGCGATCAGGTCTTCGCCGCAGACAGGGCATTTGCCCAACACGGGTTGCATAATTCCCACGCTCCAAAAGAATTACATTGTGATTCAAAATTATTATACCACGGTTTTGATTCTTGTCAAGTCTGCAAGAAAGAAATTTGAGTGCCCGTCATGCGAGGGGGCGCAGTAAGCCCCCAGTGGGCGTGGGAGTGGGCCGCGTCGCACGCAGGAACACCCGAGGCCCTTACAGCGCCTTGTACACCTTCGCCAGCGACTCACCGTACACCGACAAGTCCCACTCGCAGAAGTAGCCGAATGGCGTTACCGCGACCGAGTACCCCGCGTCGCGCAGGCGCGCCGCAAGCGTCTCCAGCGCGCCCTGGGCGTACTCGGCGGGCGCTGTGGTCTCGGCCAGGTGGGTGAAGGAATGGAGCACGATGTTCTTCAGCCCCCGCTTGTTGGCAATCCACTTGATGTTCTTCAGCGCCTTGGTCAGGAGAGAGGGGCCTTGCGCTTCGTCGCCCGCTTCGGCGTGGATGAAGATGACGGCGGCGTCCAGCACCTCCTGCTCCACCTCCTGGTCTTCTACGAAATCCAGCGTCTTGGAGAACGAGCGAAACCAGAAGCGCTTGGCCTGGAACATCAGGAGTTTCATGGCCTAGCCCACCACCTGGCGGAACACGCGCAGGAAATTGCCGCCGAGAATCTTCTGCACCGAGGCTTCCGAGTAGCCCCGCTCCAGCAGGCCGGCAGTGATGGCCGGCATCCGCGAAACTTCCTCCAGGCCGACGGTCTTCTCGTCGCCGAAGAACCCGTCAAAGTCCGACCCCAGGCCCACATGCTCGTCGCCCATCACGCGCACCATGTGGTCTATGTGATCCAGCACCCGCGCGAGGGTGGCCTGGCCGTCGCGCCCATCCACAAAGGCGGGCACGAACGTTACGCCTACCACGCCGCCGTTGCGGGCGATCTTTTCCAGTTGCGCGTCGGTCAAATTGCGGCGGTGATCGCACACGGCGCGGGCATTGGCGTGCGACGCGATCACGGGAGCCTGGCTCACCTTGAGCACGTCCTCCACGCCGGCGGGCGACAGATGGGCGATGTCCACCAAGATGCCCAGGCGGTTCATCTCCTCCACCAGCGCCACGCCGAAGGTGGTGAGGCCGCCGCCGGTGCGCTCCTCGCCTACGCCGTCGGCGGCCTGGTTGCGGAAGTTCCAGGTCAGCCCGATGTTGCGCACGCCCAGGCGGTGGAACATCCGCAGCACGCCCAGGTCGCCTTCCAGCGCCTCGGCGCCTTCCAGCCCCAGGATGACCCCCAGCGCGCCATCGGCCTTGGCGGCCTCAATGTCGGCGGCGTGGGTAACCAGGCGCGCGCTGCTCCCGGCGGCCTCCAGTTGGCGGTACATGGCGTCTATGACCTGGAGGGCGCGGCGGGTGGCTTGGGCGGGAAGGTACCGCGCCTCCACGAACACGGCGAATATCTGCGCCGTTATGCCGCCTTCGCGCATCCGCGGAAAATCCAGGTGGTGCGACTCGTGCCGGTCCGCCAGGTTGTACGTGCCTTCGGCGGCCAGCAGCGCCGTATCGCAATGGGCGTCTATCACGATGGAGCGGCGGTGCAGGGCTTCAGGATCGGTCATCGTGGCGTTCCTCCGTAGGTGGGATTCCGGCGTTGGCGTCGGATGGGCTGGGGGCCTCGGCTTCGCGGATGGTGCGCGCCAGGCGCAGCAGCGTTCGGCGGAAGGCGCGGGTCCAGCGGGGCGTGCGCGGGATGGTCTCGCGCGACAGGACAATCCGGCGGATGCCGCTGTGCAGGACGTCTTCTTCGGGGGCGGGGGCTTCATCCTTCGGGTTCACGACGCTCTCCCATGCGCACCTTGTCCAACTCCCGCTCGGCGTCCAGCCGCGGGCGGTGGAGCCAGGCAAGGGGTATCTTCAGGTTCAGGATGTCTATGTCGCGGTTCAACTCGGCCAGTTCGCGCTGGAGCGCCGACCAGCGTTTCTGCCACGCGGCCTCGGCCTGCTGTCGGCGCACGCCGCGCCACGGCTCCGGCCTCTGCTCGCAGAGCGCCACGGCACGGCGATAGGACTCCCACTCGCGGACAAGGCGGTCCCGCCACCGCCCGACGCGAGCGCGCACGTCCTTGTCTGCCTCTATCCACTCGGGCGCGAACCCGTGATCCTGCAAAATCTTGAACGCGATCTCCATGTCGGGATCCAGGTACGGATTCCTGGGCAGGTGCACCGGCTTGCCCGCGCCAGGGAGGTTGTCAAAGGCGCCCTTGCGCATCGCCTCCTGGATTTGCTCCTCTATCAGGGCGCTCCAGTCTATTTCCGGTAGCGGCTCCTTGCCCACGATTGACATTCTCCTCGCGCGGCTTATAATCGGCCGCGACATCATCGTTTAGGAGCGACTCCATGACAACGCGGTTCCTGCTCGTGCGCCACGGTCAGACCGCCTGGAACAAAGACCTGCACTTTCGCGGCACGACCGACCTGCCGCTGAGCGACTTGGGCTTCGTCCAGGCGCAACGGATTGCCGAGTGGCTCAAGGGCGAGCCGATTCGCGCCATCTACTCCAGCCCGCTCCTTCGGGCCGTGCAGACGGCTCAACCCCTGGCCGACGCGCTGGGCCTGCCGGTCCAAATCCACCGCGGGCTGATTTCGGCGGACTACGGCGAGTGGCAGGGCCATACCCCCAAGGAAGTCAGCGAACTCTGGCCCGACCTGTACCGCCAGTGGCTCCACGCGCCCCATCTGGTCCAATTCCCCGGCGGCGACTCGCTGCCCATCGTGCTAGAGCGCGCCGTGGCGATGCTCAACGAGTTGAGCGCCGCGCACTCGGGCCAGACCGTCGCCCTGTTCAGCCACGAGATCGTCTGCAAGGCGGTCATGCTCCACATCCTCGGCATGGACCCGTCGGCCTATTGGCGCATGCCGCAGGACAACGGGTGCATCAACGCGTTCCTGTGGGATTCGCACCGCCGGTCTCTCCTCTACCTCAACGACACGTGCCATCTGAGGGGGCTAGACGAAGAGTAAAGACGGCGGCCCCGCTAGGGCACCGTGTACGAGGCCACCACCTTGCCGGTGGCATCCTTCAGAGTGAGCGTGCGGCCCGAAACGAACACCGCCTTGTTGATGCCCCAATACAGATCCACCTCGGTGTTGGTTCCGGCGGCCGTGTGCACTCGCACGCTGCCGCCCTGGAACAGCGACAGGTCGGGGAACGTGAACACATTCCCCTGGCCGTCGTCCAGCGTCCAGCCCTTCAACCGCGCCCACATGCCCCAATTGGTGATCACGGCGAATGAGTCGCGCTCGTCCGGTAGGATCTGGACCGACTCTATGCGCAAATCGGGGCCGGTCGGCGGGGTGTTGGTGGGTATCGGAGTAGCGGCTCCCGTCGGCGCGACGGTGGGGCGCGGCGTCGGGACGGGGGTGATGCTGCCGGGGACAGGGATCACGAGTTTCTGGCCGGCAAACAGGACATCGGGATCGGTGATGTCGTTTGCCGCCATGAGTTCCTGGAGCGAGATGCCGAACTGGAACGCGATGGCCGAGAGGCTGTCGCCGGGCTTCACCGTGTAGGTGGTCGGCTGGGTTGGAGTCGTGGCCGCCGCCGCGACGGGCGACTCCACGGGCGGCACGGGGCTGGGCGAGGGCGCAGGCGCACGCGATGCCGGGGTGGCGCGCCCCAGGGTCAGCGTTACGACAACGCTGATGCCCAGGGCGATGATAGCGTTGATCCCGATGAGAAACGCCATCTGCTGCCAGGTCAGTCCGGTGCGGCCTGGCTGCGTCTCCCTCGGTCGCCAGGGTTGGAACTTCTCGCGCGGCTTCCCTTCCATGCCCCCATTATACACACAGTTGGGCCATTTGGCAATGGGTTGAGCCGGTGGATTCATTTCGGTCTTGTGTTGGCAACGGAGGCGCGAGGTTTCTTTCCTGTGGCCTTCGCGTCCTCTGTGCGCAAACGAAGCGCCTCGCGCGGCGGCTTTGATGAATCCCGAAAACTGCCGTAAAATGAGCCTGTCCCAAGGAGGTCAGCATGGCCACAGATCTCATCCTGGTCGTGGACGACGAGGAGAACATCGTGCGGTTGGTGCGCACGTACCTGGAGAAGGAGGGGTTTTCCGTTGAATGCGCAGGCGACGGCGAGGAGGCCCTTCGCAAAGCCTCTTCGCTCAACCCCGCCCTGATCGTCCTGGACCTGATGCTGCCAAAGGTGGACGGCTGGCAGGTGTGCCGCCGCATCCGCGCGACATCGCAGGTGCCCATCATCATGCTGACGGCGCGCACCGACGACGTGGACAAGATCGTTGGCCTGGAACTGGGGGCCGACGACTACCTCACCAAGCCCTTCAACCCCCACGAGTTGGTCGCCCGTGTGCGGGCCGTGCTCAGGCGCGCCAAAGGTCCCTCCGACTCGGGCGAACCGATCCGCATCGGCGACCTCGTGATAGACCCCCACCGCCGCGAGGTTACCATCCGAGGCCAGCGGGTGGACATGCGCACCAAGGAGTTTGACGTGCTCCTTGTCCTCGCGCAGCACAAGGGCATGGTGGTTACCCGCGAGCAAATCCTGAAACTGGCATGGGGCTACGACTTCTACGGCGAGACCCGCACCGTGGACGTCCATGTTGCCCACGTTCGCAACAAGATTCAATCCAGCGGCGTTTCCATTGAAACCATCTGGGGCGTTGGCTACAAACTGGTGGAGGGGGGCTGACATCAGAATCGGGCATTCCCTGTGGATAACCCGCGAAAGATATCCACCGTCATCCACAAAACCCGCACTCGGCGCGCATCTCGGGCGGCGGCGCACGGATGGTTCTGGCCCTGTCCACAACTTGTCCCCCGGCACGCCGCGCACACAAGACACTACCGCTAGTGGGGATGGCAGCGCTTCACTACAACAAGGCCGAAGAACGGCAGTTTTCCACATGTCCACAAGCCTGCAACTACGGCGGCTATAAAATACAAACTTAATGGAGAAGCAAGGTTATTTCCCAATGCCATCCACAGATGACATCTTCTTGATTATGAGGAGCATCCCATGTCCGAAATGAGATGGAACCCGTTGTTGGGAGAATGGGTCGTTACGGCGACCCACCGGCAAGAGCGCACTTTCCTGCCGCCCCCGGACCATTGCCCCCTGTGCCCGACAAAACCCGGCGGCTTTGAAAGTGAGGTGCCATTTCCCGACTACGATGTGGCCGTGTTTGAGAACAGGTTCCCGACGTTCTTTTCCGCGCCGCCCGCGCCTTCGGTGTCGGCAACGGATTTGTATCCGGTGCGGCCGGCCCAGGGCGTCTGTGAGGTTGTGTTGTACACGCCTCGGCACGATACGACGCTGGCGCAACTGCCGTTGAGCCAGTACGAGAAACTCGTGCGGGTCTGGACGGACCGCTATACCGAATTGGGCAACCTGCCCTATGTGCAGTACGTGCTGATCTTTGAGAACAAGGGCGAGGACATCGGCGTTACCCTGCACCACCCGCACGGGCAAATCTACGCGTTCCCATTCATCCCGCCGGTGTTGGAGCGCGAGATTCAGCAAGCCACGGCGCACGAGGCCCGAACGGGGCGCTGCCTGTTCTGCGACATCCTCGCGGAGGAGAGGGCGGATGGCCGGCGGATGGTGGTCGAGAACGATGGATTCGCGGCCTTCGTCCCGTTCTTCGCCCGTTGGCCCTACGAAGTGCACATCTTCTCGCGGCGGCACATCGGCGCCATGCCCGAATTCACCGCCGCGGAATGCGCCGACTTTGCGCGCATCCTGAAGACCGTGCTCATGAAGTACGACCGCCTGTTCGGCTTCTCGCTACCCTACATGATGCTCATGCACCAGAGGCCGACGGATGGTCAAGCGCACCCTGAATATCATTTCCATGTGGAGTTCTACCCGCCGCACCGAGCCGCCGACAAACTGAAGTATCGCGCCAGTTGCGAATCGGGCGCGGGCACGTTCATCAACGACACGCTCCCCGAGGAGACCGCGGCGCGCCTGCGGGCCATAGAGGTGAATGTAGATGACGCCGAACGATGATCGCCCGGAACGCCTGTGCGTAGCCTTCCGCCGCCAGTGGGGCGCGGAGCCCGTCCTGTGCGCCCGCGCGCCTGGGCGGGTGAATCTCATCGGCGAGCACACCGACTACAACGATGGCTTCGTGCTCCCGATGGCGATTGACCGCGACATCTGGATGGCATTCCGTCCCCGCGAGGATCGCACGGTGCGCCTGTGGTCGCTGGACTTCGGGCAGGCGTCGGTGTTCGCGCTGGATGACTTCGCGAACGACGCTTCCGAGCCGTGGAGCAACTACGTGCGCGGCGTGGCGTGGGCGCTGGGGGAAAAGGGCATAGCGCTGCGCGGGCTAGATGCCGTCATCCAGGGTACCGTCCCTATCGGTGCGGGGCTGTCCTCGTCGGCGGCGCTGGAGGTGGCGGCGGGACTCGCCCTGCTGGCAAGCGCGGGGGAAACGCTCCCGCCGGAAGAATTGGCGCTCGCCTGCCAGCGCGCCGAGAACGCGTTCGTGGGCAACCGCTGCGGCATCATGGATCAGTTCGTCGCGGTGCTGGGGCGCGCGGGGCACGCGCTGTTCCTGGACTGCCGCACGCTGGAATATCGGCACGTGCCCCTGCCCGCGGACTTCCGCATCGTCGTCGCCAACTCCATGGTGAAGCGCGCGCTGGTGGATTCGGCGTACAACGAGCGGCGCAGCCAGTGCGAGGAAGCGGCGAGGATGCTGGGAGTTCGTGCGCTGCGGGATGCGGACGAGGCGGCGCTGGCATCGGCGCGGTCTCGCCTGTCCGACGTGGTGTACCGACGGGCGCGGCATGTCATCACCGAGAACGCCCGCGTCGAGCAGGCCGTGGCCGCCATGCGGCGGGGCGAAGCGGAAACCTTCGGCGCGCTGATGGACGCCTCGCACGCCAGTCTGCGCGACGACTACGAGGTCTCCTGCCGCGAACTGGACGCGCTCGTGGAGATCGCGCGCCGCCAGGTGGGATGCCTGGGCGCGCGGCTGACGGGCGCGGGGTTTGGCGGCTGCACGGTCAACCTGGTGCGGGTGGATGCCGTGGATGCATTCGTTACGGCGTTGCGCAGGGGGTATCGCGAACAGACGGGGCTGGAAGCCGAAATCTACGTGTGCGCCGCGGCGGACGGGGCGGGGGTGTTCGCTCCATAGCCGCCAAGTCCTGCGTGGACTGGCCAAGACACTGACAACTTCCTGCGCTGCTCCCGCCGCAATGGGCGGTTCAGTCAACCCGCCGATACAGCGTGAAGTGCTCTATGACAGTTTCCACTTGGTACTGAGTTTTCAGCCGTTCTACCAACTGCGGGTACCACGACAGGGCCGTCTTGGAGTCCACTCGCTGCACCGGGTTGTAATCCTGCTCTACAACGATGAAATAGAGCGGTCGGCGCAGATCAAGATCCCTTAAGAAGTCGGCGAACCACCGTTGGGTCAGGGGATGTCCCTTTCGGTCAATCACGAAGGGCAGGATTATACTGAAACGAGTCGGGCACCGCCTGTCCGCAAGAAAGTTGATGCCTGCCTCAAATCCCCAAACCTGAACGAAGTCCTCGGGCATCGTGTGGGCGCGCAGGTAGTCCGCGACCTCCATCTCCGCCAGGAACGAGAAATCCCCGCGCCCATAGGTGCTGAACCGTTCGTAGAATTCTGTTGGGGACTTGAGTCCGACAGCGATGCGAATCACATCTCCCGCACGGACGAGACATGGCCAAACCGAGCCAGCGACTCCCAGCGCCAGAACTGTTATGGCGATCCAGGTGTGGAGTCGGTCCGGCGCCTCGCGTAGCCCCCGAATTGTCGCAGCGAGCGCAGTCCCCGCCAGGATGGCCGTGTATGGGAAGATTGGAATCCAATGGTATATCCATTGATGAGGCTGGGCGTACACGGCAAGGACGGCAGCCACGCCCATGAGGAGGACAGGCGCTGGTTTCCGCGCTGTGCGCGTCGCCACAAGCCAGAGCGTGGACGCAATCGCCAGAATGCTGAAGCCCGCCCAGCCGATGCTGAAAAGCGAAGCCAGCGTATCGTCCACCATATCGCGTACCCAGGCGCCCCACGAGGCATGGCGTGCCGTTTCGCGATAGATCACCATGTTGAACGTGCCGACCTGGCTCACTAGTTCACCCAGTGCCCCGGTTGCCACAAAGTACGCCGCTGCCGCCGCCAGGACCGCACCGACGCCAGCGGCAAATGATACGGCATCCAGCAGCCCGTGCGCCCACGCCTCCTTCCGCCGACTCAAGGCGAGCCACAGCACCAGCGCCAAGGGCCATAGCGCCAGGGTTGGCTTATAACACAGGGCGGCGCCAAACAGGCCACCTGCGACGACCAGTCTCCAGCGTTGATGCCCATCACCTCTGCGCACCAGCAGGTATAGCCCTGCCAGACTGAAGACGTTGGCGAAGCATTCAGCCTGGGCGCTGAACCAGGGATCTAGCGGCACGTATAGGAGAGCGTAGGCTGCCATGGCTGCGTATCCAGCCCCTCGCCCGAAAAGGGTCGCCGCTACCCGCGCCGCCAACCAGCAGCCTGCCAGGAGTGCTACCCACTCCACGATGCGGATGCTCATAATGCTGTGCCCGAAGAACCACTCTGCTAGGGCGTAGGTCCAGTAGATGGCAGGCGCCGGATTCTGCCACGTGTCCAGGTAGAGGACTTCTCCGCGAAGGATCAGACTTCCGCCGTATGCGTAGATGCCCTGGTCTCTTCCGAAGGGCAGCGGGAGCAAGAGCAGGCCGAGATGCGCAACAAGGCCGAGAGCGACAACGTCCACCATGCGACCCTGCATACGCAAACCGCGGATCCAGTTGGGACTCAAATCGCTGCTCCCTCAAGCACAGTTCTTGCAATCTGGCCACAAGCAAGCCTTTTGGCTGTGATGCCTGCCAGATACAGGGCGTTGTTTCGGCCAACGTTTCGCCCCTGTCATTGCCGCCGCCAGTGATACTCCGCCTTGCACGTCCAGGTTACGTTGCAGGGTGGATGACCGCCCCTGCTCCCCTATTGCCTGTGCGGGCCGAACTCCGACTAGTCCGTCCCCGCTGCTGCGCGCAATTCCTCCTCAATGCGTTCGGCCAGGTATATTTTGAGCAGCGATTGGTAAGGCACGTCGCGCTTGTTCGCCAACAACTTCAGATCTTCCAGCAACGTTACGGGTAGGCGGATGGAGACGGTTCTCGTCGTCGGTTTCAGGTTCGGCAGCCGCACGGCACGCGCTTGCTTCCAGTCCACGTACTCCGCCGAGTCGTGGGCAGACCAAAACTCGCGCTCCTGCTCTTCGCTCTCAAACTGCGGTATTTCTTTCACCCGTTTCTTCCGCATCTCTGTACACCTCCCGTTCCCGACGGCTCATATCTCGCGCCGAGATTACGCGGAGCAGGTTTTCGCGAACGGTTACGACGACGAACAGACGGCCGGCTACTCCATCTCCACGCTCAGCGCCACGGCCTCGCCGCCGCCCAGGCACAACGTCGCCAGGCCGGTCTTCAGCCCGCGATCCTTGAGCGCATGGAGCAGCGTTACCAGGATGCGCGCGCCGCTGCACCCGATGGGATGGCCCAGGGCGATGGCTCCGCCGTTCACGTTCACCCGCGCCCAGTCCCAGCCCAGCGCCTTGCCGTCGGCCAGCGCCTGCGCGGCGAAAGCCTCGTTGGCCTCTATCAGGTCGTAGTCGTGGATGGTCTTGCCGGTCTGCTCCATCAGCCTCTGCACGGCGTGTACCGGCGCGATGAACAGCCACAGCGGTTCCACGGCGGCCTGGGCGTAGCCGGTGATGGTGGCGATGGGCGGAATGCCGAGTTGGTCGGCTTTCTCGCGGCTCATGACGACAACCGCCGCCGCGCCGTCGGTGATGCCGGGGGAGTTGCCCGCCGTAACGATGCCGCCCGGCTTGAACGCGGGCTGGAGTTTGGCCAGGGCTTCCAGCGTGGTGTCGGCCCGCGGGCACTCGTCAGTGTCAAAGACCAGCGGCGGCCCCTTGCGCTGGGGCACTTCCACGGGCACGATTTCCGCCTTGAACTTGCCGGCCTGGATCGCGGCGATGGCCTTCATCTGGCTTTCGTAGGCAAAGCGGTCCAACTCCTCGCGGGTCAGGTGATACTGTTCGGCGATGAATTCCGCGGAGTTGCCCATGTGGTGGTTGGCGAAGGCGCACCACAGACCGTCGTGGACGACGGCGTCCACCACCTTGCCGTCGCCGAGCCGGTAGCCGGCGCGCGCCTGCGGCAGGATGTACGGCGCCATGCTCATGTTCTCCATGCCGCCCGCGACGAAGATGTCGCCGTCGCCCGCTTTGATGGCCTGGGCCGCGAGCATCACCGTCTTGAGACCGGAGCCGCACACCTTGTTGACGGTCGTCGCGCCGACGGTGGGCGGCAGGCCGGCGTAGATGGCCGCCTGGCGGGCGGGAGCCTGGCCCACTCCCGCCGGCACAACGCACCCCATGAGGACTTCGTCAATGGCCGCGGGGTCTGGAATGCCCGCGCGCTTCACCGCCTCCTTGACGGCGACGGCCCCAAGACGCGGGGCGGGGGTTGTGGACAGGGTTCCCATGAACTTGCCGATGGGGGTGCGCACCGCGCTGACAATGACCGCGTCCCGTTTGATTTTCATCGCCTTCCTCCTTGAAGTGTTGTGAACAATCTCCGCTGATTGTATCAGGACGTGCCGCTCCTCCGTGATGGCAAGGGCACATTGCATCACGGGTTACGGTTGCTCCTCCAAGACACGAGGCCGCCGAAGTCCTTGTCGCGGGTAACAAGAATACGGCTCTGCTCACGGGTCGCCTGTAGCAGTTCCATATCGCCGGCGCGCGACAAGCCAGCCGTTGCCGGATAGACATCCTGATCCAGGAGGAATCTCATGGTGCTACAGCCATGATGTGAACGTCTTCCGCCGCCAGCACCTCAATGGCATCGTGGGCCAGCCCTCTGTGCCGCGCACTCGCCGCTCAACCAGAGTATACTATGTACGCCCCAGGCCGTCAAGGGTGCTGTGGCGCGGGGCGTTCCTGCCCCAGCCCCCGCATGTGATACGCCACAATCCCCAGCGCGACGCGCACATTCAGCGACGCGCCCTTGCCCCACGGTGGTATCACACGGTCATCCTTTGCGGTACATGTGAATTTCAGGCGAGCACTCCCAGGAACACACCCCGGTTCACTGCAGGTTCTCCAAATCTGCCAAATCCTGCAATCGTCCCACGGCCTTCTTGTTCTTCTTCAGGTTTTCCAGGTCTATGAAGTTCACGATAACGCCGTCTACTTCAACCTCCACACGCGAAGCGTAGCAGGTGCCAAACTCCACGCCCAACGCCGTTGTGAGCAAGTCTATCCGATTCGGTGGGTACCCGAGCTGAATGACCTGATCCGGGACGAGGAAGTCCTCGGCCTTCAGTCCCAATGAGCCAAATCCGAACTGTTCCAAAGCCTTCACGATCCTGGCTGCGTTTTCGGGAGTCGGCTCTATCCAAATGTCTATGTCCTTGGTGTACCGGGGATAGCCATGGATGGCGACCGCATACCCACCGATGACCAGGTACCTAACGAGGTTGTCGTTTAACGATATGATAAACTCTTTGAAGTCTTGGTTCAGCACCGTGCTTCCACCTGTGGTATTCGCGGCGGATTTCTTCTAGGGCAGCGAGTCTCGCTTGGTACGATAGGGTCTGCCAATAGGCGAAATCGGTTGGTTGCTCGGAAATACGCACTTTCCTGTAAACTTTGCTGATGCGTCTTTCTTTCATCTGTGCTTTCTGACCCATCCTTGCCCACACATGCCTGCAATCGTATTATAGACCCTGAACTGCCGGTCGTCAACGGCCAGCGGACGGGGGTGAGTCTGTCTTCTGGCGGATGTGGTACACCACAATCGCCAGCGCCACGTGGACGTTGAGCGACGCACCCTTGCCCCACATGGGGATGAACACGGCCTCGTCGCATAGCGCCAGCGTGGCCTTCGTTACGCCGTGATCCTCGTGGCCCACCACCAGGCACACCTTGTCGGGCCAGTCCACGGCATGGTACGGGGCGGCGTCGGCGGTGAGTTCCAGCGCGTAGACGCGATACCCGTCGTCCTTGACCTGGCGGATGGCATCGGCGGCGTCGGGCACGTAGCGCCACGGGACGCGGGCGTGCTTGCCGCGGCCCACCTTGGCCACCGTGGGGTTGTCGGGCGTCGGCGTGATGCCGGTGAGGATGAGTTCATCCAGCGCGGCGGCGTCGGCGATGCGGAAGATGGAACCGACATTGACGGGATACTCCACGCTTTGCAGGATGGCGACGATGCTGTGGGCGATGGGCAACTCCCGCCGCACCTGGCGGTGAAACCGCTTCAAGTCCGTCCCGCGCAACGGTTTCATGTCATCGCTCCCATGTGGCCCGCCAATACCATTTTACCGCCGAGCACGCGGAGACCGCAGAGAGTTACCCTGAAATCTCCGCGTTCTCGCCGGTCTCCACGGTGAGAATCTTTTACGAGCGTAGGGCAGGTTTCCACACCTGCCTCCTGCCTCCGGCGGCTATGGAAAGCCGCCCTACGAAACTTCCACACAGAGACACAGGAGCACAAAGGGATTGTTTTCTGTGCCTTTATCTCTTCGTGTCTTTGTGCCTCTGTGTGAGAAAACGATCCCAACAGAGATCACAGAGCATCAAGGAGTACTCTCCCCCTCGGCGATCTCTGCGGCGGGAGCCTTTCCGCGCAGCAGGCTTCGCAATCGCCCCATTGGAATGGCGGCCAACACCACGTCCAGGTCTTTCCCGCGGAACCCGCCGACAAGCCACAGGACGACCGGATACGCGACGATCGCCAGCAGCAGCCCCAGCAGCAGGCTCACGGGGCGCATCGCCCACAGGATTCCCGCGCACGCCAGCGACGCCACCAGCGGCTGCCACGTGATGCCCACCCACGGCACGCGCGTCAGGTGCTTGCGCACGGCGTAGTAGAACGGCAGCAGGAGCGCGATCTCCGAGAAGATGAGGATCGCCGCCGCGGCCTGGTATCCGTACCTCGGCACGAACAGGAAGTTCATCACCACGTTGAAGGTCATCCCGATGAGGAACGCTTTGGTCAGGAATCGCTGCTGGTCAATGGCGATGAGCACGTACTGGGTAACGGCGTTGATGAACCCGAAGGGCCGCGAGAGAATCAGCAGTTGCAGCGCGATCATGGATTGGGGCAGGTAGCGGCTCCCGCCCAGCACGGCGATGAGTTCGCGGGAGATGAACAGCGTGATGACGGTAACGGGCAAGATGAACATCAGGAGCAGGCGCAGCGACAGGATGTAGGCGCGCACCAGCGACTCCCGTGCCGATTCAGCGTAGCGCGACATGAGCGGGAAGATGGCCAGCGTGAAGTACGACGGCACGATTTGCAGCGCGTCAATCCAGCGGTGGGCGGCCGAGTAGTATCCCACCTCCGCGTCGCCCCGATACTGCTGGAGGAACTGAATGTCAATGCGGAAGAAGATAGTGGCCAGCAGGTGGTTGATCATCAGCGGGTACGAGTCGGACAGGAGGCGGTAGCCGAAACTTGGCTCAAACTCCAGGCGCGGGCGGAAGTAGAACCGCGCCGCCAGGATGCCCAGGATGAGCAGCGTAATCACGTTGACCACCACCGACACGCCCGCCAGCCCCACCACTCCCCAGCCCAGCAGCAGCACCAGCGCCCCCAACATCACCCGCAGAATCGTCGTAACCGACGAGATGGCCGCGGGGTACTCCATCTGCTCGTGGGCGTAGAACACCGACGAGATGGCCTCGGCGAAACTGCTGAAGATCAGCCCGATGCTGAACAGCAGCACCGCCCACACGGTCTCCATGGCCATGTTGCCGACCCGCGCCGAAAGCACCAGGATGCCCGCCAGGATGGGCAAGGACACCGCCCACAACAGCAGCCGTAGCACGAGGGTGTTGCCCAGGTAGCGGCGCTGCTCTTCGGGCTTCTTGGACGCCTCGCGGGTCAGGAGCGTCCCCAGGCCGAACAGGACGAGGATCTCAAAGTACCCGATGAGGTTGACGGCCGTCTGGTAGCGCCCCGCGCCCACCGGGGCCAGGATGCGCAACATGAGCATGGCGAACACCAGGTCAATGAAGCGGTTCAGCAGCGACATCCCCATCAGCACCAGCGAGTTCTTCGCCACGCGCTTCACCGCCGAGTCGCCCGCGTCGGCGCGGTAGAAGCGCCGCCACACGGCGAACACCGCCAGCAGCACCATGGACATGGCCGCCAGGAACGACGCATACAGCCCCAACTTGAACGACATGGGCGTGTACTTGAAGCGGATGGTGTACGTGCCCGGCTCCAGGTACACGGCGCGGAAGTTGCCGTCGGCGCGGTAGAGGGCCAGTTCGCGCTCGTCGGCGTCGCCCTCGGCCCTGGCATACGCCTTCCATCCCGGGAAGTAACTGTCGGCGAGCACCACCAGGCTGGGTTGGGCCAGGCTGGCCTTCAGAAACACCTCGTTGCCCGCGTAGGATTCCACGGCCACCGGCGCGTACTGGGCAGGCTGCGCGGCGGCCTGGGCGCGGAACCCATGCTCCTCTTCCAGGACAACGTACATGCGCGGGTCGTACTGCTTCAGCGCGTCGCCCACCTTCTCGCGGGGCACGACGACGGCGGCGGTGGCCGGCAGCGCGAAGGCGCGCGGCATGGCGTTCTGGTTCTCGTACACCCGCACCTCGCCGCTGTACACAAGTCGGTAGCCTGGGCGGTCAATCTCCTGCGTCGCGATGACGTACTTCACGTTCAACAGGTGTAGCAGCGGCGAGTCCAGCGAGTTCAATTCCGACAGCGGCGCGATGCGGTTGTACAGCAGTTCGTCCTGCGCCTCAATCCACCCCATGTATTCTACGTACTGCTTGGGGATGATGGAGTCGTAGCCCCGAATGTCCTGGAAGCCGAAGATCATGCCCGAATTGGCGTTGAAGGGCTTTTCGCCGGGCGCGATAAACGTGGTGAACCGCCACAGGCCCTGGTCGCGCTGGAGGAAGTCCACCACCGGCGGCTTGAACTCCAGCAGCGCGGGGTCGGTTCGGGGGTTGAACCCGATGCCCACCACGAACAGGTCCAGGGCGACGACGGCTGCGGCGGCGATTTTCCACCCGTGCCCGCGCGCCCGCGCCGCCCACCGCACTACCAGGCCCGACAGGAGCAGGAACAGGCCGAACAGGAAGAAGTTGCGGAACTGATACGAGTACAGCATGGCGCCGTCGGCGAAGGCGCGCTGCGCCAGCCCCTGCGTCTGGACGAAGCGGTCGGCCAGGCGGAGCGTGAACCCGCCCATCGCGCGGGACAGCAGGAGCGCGCCAAGTCCCAGCGCCCCGACCGCCGCCGCGAAACCGGCCAGCCATCGGGTCGCGCGGTTCACGCGCTCGGAATCGGCCGCCCAGCGGGAGAGCGCCGTAACCCCAAGGCCCGCCAGCACTGCCACGCTGAGCGTGTAGGCGAAGACCCAGCGGAACGGCGAATGCAACTGGTTGGCGCCGGGGACCAGGTAGAAGAACAGCGCGTACAGCGGCGTGCCGAACGCCATCAGCACCGACACGACGGCCAGCGACGCGAAAATCCACACGGCGGCGCCGCGCCTGCGGATGACGGCGATCACGGCCAGCAGCAGCGGCAGGATGCCGACGTAACTTCCCGCCTCCACGTAGTTCTTCCACGTGGGCAGCCCCTTTGTCCACGCGATTTCAGTGATGGGTTCGCCCAGGGCGTTGGTGGTAACGGGCACAACCTGCCACCGGAACAGGTCAAAGTACTGGTGGTGGCTGGGGTTGCCGAAGAAGTCGGGGACGAAGAAGGTGATGATCTGCCGCCAGGGATAGGCCCAGCCGACGACCTGCTGGTAACTCGCGGCCCCCTGACGGAAGTTCTGGCGGACCAGTTCGTACAGGGGAACCCACTGCACCGCGCCCAGGCCGATGCCCAGCACCCCCAGCGCCGCCAGCCAGGCCACCGCCCGCCCCGCCATGGGCCAGAAGGCCCGCTGGTGCCGCAACCCCATGGCGACGAGCCGCCCCGCCGCGTAGTAGGCCAGGATGATGGCCACGTACACCATGATCTCCACGTGGCCCGCCAAAATCTGCATGCCCAGGCCGGCGGCCCCCACGAGCACCCACAGCGCGGCCCTCCAGTGGCTGGCCGACGCCTCGGCCAGGCGCAGCAGTTTCTCGGCCACCCACAGCAGGAAGGGCAGCCACGTAACCGCGGCGACGATCATGGGGAAGTCCACGCTCACCACCATGAAGGCGCTGAAGGTGAACGTAACCCCTGCCACAAACGCCCCCGCGCGGCTGGCCCCCAACGTCCGCACGAATAGGTGCGTAAACAACCCCGCCAGCACGAAATGGATGTACGTGAACACGCCGTAGGCCAGGGGCAGCGGCAGCACGTAGTACACGAGGCTCAGGGGATACATGGCCGAATGCTGCCCCGCCGCCAGGAAGGGAACCCCCGCGAACAGGTAGGGGTTCCACAGAGGAATCTGCCGCTGGTGGAGCGACTGGAGGATGAACTGCTTCCAGACGTAGTTCTCCAGGATGAGGTCGCTCAGCAGTTCGTTGTGGGGGAAGCGAACGCCGAGCGACGCCGCGAAGGTACGCCACGGCTCAAAGGCGAACAGGTTGTCCGCCGGCAGCAGGGTCTTGCCCCCGAAGATGACGGGCCAGAAGAAGATCAGCGGGAGCAGCGCGAATCCCAGCACAGGGAGCCACCTGCGCCCGCGAGGAGTCTGGAAGAACCGAAGCCCTGCGCCGAAACCAACCTTGACGCCGCTCACCCGCCCCCTCGGAGCCGCCGATACCGCCAGCGAATCTCAAACACGCGCCATGCGGCCTCTAGTTTCACGGGAATGGTCATCTTGGACCTGCCGATACGCCGATCCTCAAAGAAAATGGGAATCTCCAGTACTCTCAACCCTAACTTCTCGCTCAGGTAGGCCATCTCCACCTGGAAGATGTACCCGCCGGAGTGCACGCGGTCCAGGTCTATGCGCTCCAACGCCTCGCGCCGCCAGCACTTGAACCCCGCCGTGGCGTCGCGCGTCTTGACGCCCAGGATCAGCCGCGTGTACACGCTGTTGGCGAACCAACTCAACAGGTAGCGGCCCAGGCCCCATTGCTCGTCCAGCCGCCCGCCCTCCACATAGCGGGAGCCGACCACGACATCGTACTCTGGCATCTTCTCCAGGAATACGGGTATGTAGTTCGGCGAGTGGGAAAAGTCGGCATCCATCTGGATGATGTAGTCGGCGCCGTGGGCCATGGCGTAGCGGAAGCCCGTAACGTAGGCCGTGCCTAGCCCCATCTTGCCGGGGCGGTGGATGACGTGCAGGCGGCCCGGGTATTTGGCGGCCAGGGCGTCGGCCACCTCGCCCGTGCCGTCCGGCGAGGCGTCGTCCACGACTAGAATCTGCAGATCCTGCACCGGCTGGGCAAACAGTTCGGCCACAAGGGTGGGCAGGTTGTCGGCCTCGTTGTAGGTCGGTATGACAACCATGGTCAAACGGGTTGCGTCCGTCATCAAGCATCCCTTCTCAGCATAGGGTGGTGGTGCGATTATAGCCCTTTCGGCGGGGCGGGTCAAACGCGGTTTGTCTGACATGTGCGTGAATTCTCTCCGAAAGTCGTCGGTGGCATATTGCTAACCGCGCGCAAATGCGTTATAATAGGTGTGCACGCACAGGGGACTCACATCTTTCGCCTCCATTGCCACCAGGGATCTTGAGAAGCGACTGCCGGCACGGGGGCTTTTTTCGCTCACGGGCCGAGCAAAATTGTCATAGCGGCCAGGCAAATTCCGGACATTGCCTATGGAAACCAAAATCCTTCTGATTGACGACGACCTCTTGGAAGCGGAGCGAATCCAGGCTTCTTTGCGGCGCGCGGGTTTTCACGTGCAGATGGCTCCGCCCAGCCGCAAGGCGGTACGCCTGGCAAAGGGGCAAGGCTACGCCCTGGTTGTCCTCAGCCTGAACGGCCACACCACATCTCCCCAATCCTTTGGCAACTCGCTGCGGCGCGCCATCGGCTCCACGCCGTTGGTGTTCGTGCCGCCCGAGGGCGTCCAAGTGCCGGCGGCGGAGAATCAGCGCGTGCTGGATCGTCCGACCACAACCCGCCGAATCTTGTACCATGTGCGGCGACTGCTCTCGCAACAGAAACCCAGACCCATTCACGTGGGCGACCTGACGCTGGACTACGAGAACCAGTGCGTGTGGAAAGGCGAGGAGCGATGCCCGCTGACCCCCAAGGAGTTCCGCCTCCTGGAGTTCTTCATGACCCGCCCCCGCGAGGTTCTGTCCAAGAAGCAGATTCTGGAGGCCGTGTGGGATACGACGTACATGGGCTACATCCGCACCATCTACGTGCACATCCGCTGGCTGCGGAAGAAGTTGGAGGCGGACCCCTGCCGCCCCGAGTACATCCGCACGGTGCGCGGCATCGGGTACGTGTTCAGTTGCCCCGAAGCGCCCGCGCCCGAAGGATAGGCTACGCCGGGCCAGCCCGTGCGCGGCCTCTCGCCCCATTTTGTAGTCCTTCGCAAACCGTGCTAGAATACGCAGCGACATTGACCTAGGCGTTCATCGTGCCGAGGGGGAGGAGAACAGTGCATACCCCCGTCCTAGTGCTGAACCACAATTTCCAACCGTTGCACGTATGCAGCACGCGCCGGGCCATGACCCTGCTCTACCTGGGCAAGGCGGAAGTCGTGGAGAATGGCCGCGGGTACGTGCGAACGCCCTCGCGCTTGCTGCCCCGCCCGTCGGTCATTCGGCTCCATCGGACCGTGATGCGTCCCTATCCGCGCGTGCGCCTCAGTAAGAAGGAAATCTTCCGGCGCGACAACTACACGTGCCAGTACTGTGGGCAGCCATCCAAGCACCTCACGGTGGACCATGTGATTCCCCGCCACAGGGGCGGCACGCCCACTTGGGACAACCTGGTGTCGGCGTGTCCCGCGTGCAATCGGCGCAAGGGCGGGCGGACGCCCCAAGAGGCCCAAATGCGGCTTCTGCGGCCCGCGTTTGAGCCGCGCGCCAACAGCCTGTACCTGTTTCGCCACTACCTGGACGAATACGAGGAATGGCGCAAGTTCGTTGAAGGCTGGTGAGTCGCCGAGGCTTTCCGCAAGATGTCCGAACGACCCGCCCACAGAGGCGGGTCGTTTTATTGCCGGGCTTGCGGCTCCGGGGCGCCCTGCGCGATGTCCACCAGCGCGTACAGCCCTCCGGAGACGAGCGAGTGCCCGCCGAGCAGGACGGGGACGGGCGCAGCGGCGGCGGCCTGGGTGATCGCCTTCAGCGCGGGGTCGGCGATGTCGTCCGGGCGGAGCAGGTCCGAGCGGTACCGGTCCGCGTTGGTCGGCCACTTGCCCAGGTGCGACAGGAGCACGCGGCTGTCCAGCAGGACCAGGTCGGCCACTTCTGCCAGGGCCTGGAACAGCCCTTCGGGGCCGCGCTCGCCCAGGAGATACCCCAGGACCGTCCGCACTTCGCCCCTGTCCATGCGGCCGCTGGCCCTCATCCCGCGCTCCTCGGCCAGGACGGCCACCGTGCACGGGGTGTGCGCTTCCAGGTAGGCGCGCGCGGCCGCCCCTACCCTCCCCGCCAGCAGGACGCGAGCGCCGGGCTTCCGCAGGACCTCCAGCGCGCGCCGGATGGGAGACAGGTCCAGCCCGACGCCGTCCAGATACGCGCGCAGGCGCGGGGGGCAAGCGGGATGCGCCTGGCAGATCATCAGGTCCACGGGCGTGTCCAGGTCAAACAGGCTTGCGACGCTCGGCGGGAGGGCCAGCGCCTCCAGGCCGGCCTGTCGCGCCAGTCGCCACGCCAGGTCGTTGTCGGTGTCGGGAGGCTCAATGCGGCCGATGGCCTCGCCTGGCGTGAAGGCGACGAGGTCCGAGGAGTAGAAATTGTTGGCCACAAGCCGATTCTCGCCCTGCGCCACGGTGTCCGAAATCCAGCGAAGGTCGTCCTCTGTGAGGAATATGCCGCTGCCGCCTCCCGCGTAGAAGGGCCGCGCCAGGCGGTGCGCCGTTACCAGGTCGCGCAGGCGCCGCCCGAAGTGGAAGGCTCCGCTGTCCAGGGCCACTTCGGCGTCGGGGTGCGAGGCGCGAATCCTCGCCGCGAAACGCGCCGAATTGGCGGCCACCAGCATCCGCCCGATGCTCCCCACGCGGGCGGCGCGGTCCAGCCAGTCCAGCGTGGCGGCGCGCCAGGCTTCCGCCATCATCTGCTCTTCGGGCGTCGTCTCGTCTCCGCCCACCATGAGGATCAGTTCCACATGCGCCGACATTCGGCCCCTCCAAATTCGGCGGGGCTAGAGCGTCTGCCCTAGCCCCGTCCCGCACATTGGATCGGTGTTTGTGAGGGTTGCGCGCCCGTGCGGCAGGCGGCCCTAGACGACCTCCGGCTCCAGCAGGCCGTAGTCGCCGTCATGCCGACGGTAAACCACGCTCAGGCGGTCGGTGTTCACGTTCATAAAGATGAAGAAGTCGTGCCCCAGGAGTTCCATCTGCTCAATGGCTTCGGTCTCGTCCATGCGGTCCACGCGGAACCGCTTGGTGCGGACGATGTGGGGTTCTTCCTCCTCCGCTTCGCTCACGGGGACCGGGGGCATCTCCCCGGGGCTTGGGCGGCCGCGGCGACGCTGCTTGCCCTTGTACCGCGCGATCTGGCGGTGCATCTTGTCCACCGCGGCGTCAATGGAGGCGAACATATCGGCGGATTTCTCCTCCACGCGGAGGATCGTGCCGCTGCTGCGCACCGTTACCTGCACAACCTGGCGGTCCTGGGCGCTCTTGGTCTTCTCCACGGCCAATTCCACACGCGCCTCGTCAATGGTGGGAAGGTACCGATCCAGTTTGCCGATCTTCTTCTCCACGTATGACCGTAGCCAGTCCGTAACCTCCACGTTCTTGCCCGTGATGATCAGTTGCATCTCCCTGCTCCTTATGGTTTAGGATATCGTGCCGAGAAACTCGGGATGTGTTCAACGCTCCATGACAAAGGCCGACCTGTGGCATTTGCCCGTGGAGGTCGGCCTCACCTTTCCCCCGAAGCGCTCATCTATACCGCCTATCCGTGGTCGCGACAGGAAAAGACGGGTTACGATTGCAGATCCATTATAGCGCACAAGTGTCCATTTGGCAATAAGCGAATTCGGATTTTGGCGCGACCGCGGTATAATAGGGACTATGAGGAAGCACGCCGCGATGTTCAGCACGCCTGGGGCCAGAACGGAGCCGTACCGCAGGGGTAGGGACGCAATGCGACGCGCCCTTACCGTGGCCCTGTGCCTGGCGCTCGTGCTCCTTGCGGCATGCGGGCATGTGTGGACGCTCCCGACGGACACGCCGGCCCCGTCGGCGGCTGCCATCACGCCTTCGCCGGCGCCGCCCACGCCCACCGGCACCCCCCGCCCGCCGCAGCCGGTTTGGCTTCCGACGCGCACGCCCGCGCCCACGCCGACGCCCGTCATCTACGTGGTGCAGAAGGGCGACACGCTCATCGGTATCGCGAGGCAGTTCGGCGTCTCGGCCACCGTGTTGCAAACGGCCAACGGCATCGTGGATCCAAGGCGGCTGCAAATCGGCCAAGAGTTGCTCATCCCGCCGCCCGAGCAGGGGACGGCGCAGGCGCTGCCGACGCCCACGCCTGTGTCCGTGCGCGTGGAGCGGCTGAGCGTGCACGCTCTGCCTGCCGGGGGCTTCTGCGTCCTCGGCGAGGTAGTGAATCCGCTGCCCCAGGCGGTGGAACGCGTGGCGGTGGAGGTAACCCTGCTGGACGGCGCGGGAGGCGTGGTTGCCCAGGAGCAGGCGGCCACCTTGCTGGAGGTCCTTCCCGCGGGCGAGGCGGCGGCCTTTGCGGTCCTGTTTCCCCATGCGCCGACTTTCGCGAACTACCGCGTCGCCGTCGTGAGCGCGGACGTGCTCCAGCACCTGGGTCACCTGTACCTGGATTTCGGCGTGCCTTCTCATGAGTTGCGGACCGTCCGCAACGGGTCGGTTGAGGTGGCGGGGACGGTGCGCAACGAAGGCGCGGCCATCGCCAGGCCCTTCGCCGTCGTAACGTGCTACGACGCCGAGGGCCGCCCCGTCGCGGTTCGCGAAGTGCCCACCGACCCACCGGTCCTCGGCCCGGGCGAGCAGGGGGCGTTCCGCGTGAGCCTGACGCCGCTGGGGGCGGCCATTGACCGCTGCCGCGTGCAGGCGCAGGGGGAAAGTCTCGGCGAATGAGCGTTGCAGAGGACACGAAATCTCGCGAGAAACGCGAAAGGCACCTCGCGGGTTGCGTGCTCCAAACGTTGTCGGAGTTACGCGCATAAACCTGTTACCGTTTGCCAGAGGAATGTCGTTGTGGTAGAGCCGGAAATCTCGGAAGTCCATCCAGTCTCGGCTGGCCCGGAGCGCGGGGAAAGCCCTGCGCGCAAGGCGGGCGTGTTGCGCCGCTTCCACATCGCCGAGGCGCTGATGGTGCTGGGCGTGGTTCTCATCGTCGCGTTCGCGGTCCTGTGGGCGCGGCGGGGCCAAGACGACGCGGGGTTGCCCGCAGCGGTGCAGCCCACGCCATTCCCGACGGTCGCGCCGCCCACGCTCACCCCGACGCCCCCGCCGACCGAATCGCCCGTCGCGGGCGCGCCCGCAACGGTGGCCCTGCCCACGATAGCCCGCAGCACGCCTGCGGTGGCGATGCCCGCGCCGGCCACATCGCCCCCGACCCGCATCGTCATCCCCGCCATCAACCTGGACGCGCCCGTGGTGGAGGTCGGCTGGAAAGTGGTGGAGCGCGACGGGCAGACGACAACCGAGTGGGAGGTAGCCGACTACGCGGCGGGATTCCACATCGGCTCGGCCTATCCGGGCAACGTCGGGAATACGGTCCTATCGGGCCACCACAACGTGCGGGGCAAGGTGTTCCGGTATCTGGTGAACGTGAACCCGGGAGACCTCGTCATCCTGTACGCCGATGGCCGGGCCTACTACTACCGGGTGGAGAGCAAGCAGATTCTGCCCGAAAAGTACGCCTCGGATGAGCAGCAGCGGAAGAATGCGGAACTCATCGGATACTTTCCCGACGAGCGGCTGACCCTGGTAACCTGCTGGCCCTACACCAGCAACACCCATCGCGTCGTGGTCGTTGCGCGGCCCGTTCCCCCACCCGCCGACGCGAAGTAGCCGTTCACCACAGCAGGGCAATTCCTGAACCGCGAACGGACGCGAATCTGGGCGAATGTGCAATCCACGAATACTACGAGTGGACACGAATTGTTTGGCTCTATTCGTGTAGATTCGCGCTATTCGTGGATAACCGGGTGCCCGCCACCAGCGGCGAAGACGTTGGCCAGCGCAGCCCACTCCTCCAGGCGCAGCGTTTCGGCGCGCCGCTTCGGATCCACGCCCGCGGCCTTGAGCGCGGCTTCGGCCTGCTCCGGCGGGATGCCCAGCCCCGCGCTCAAGGCGTTGCGCAGTTGCTTGCGCCGCTGCGAGAAGCCCGCCCTTGCCACGCGGAACAGCAGCGCCTCGTCGGCCACGGGGGCCACGGGCGAGGGTCGCGTTTCCAGCCGCAGGATGGCCGAATCCACCTTGGGCGCGGGGGTGAAGGCTCCTGCCGGGATGCGGGTTACGATGCGCGAGGCCGCGTACCACTGCACCGCCACGGCCAGCAGGCTCATGGCGCCTGGCCGCGCGCAGATTCGCTGCGCCACTTCCCACTGCACCGTCAGCACGGCCAGCGAGGGGCGCACGTCCGCCTCCAACAGCAGGCGGAGCACCGCCGAGGTGATGTAGTAGGGCAGGTTGGCGACGACCTTGTACGGGAGGGAGCGCGCCAGGTGCGGGCGGAGAAGTTGCCCGATGTCGGTGGCCAGGATGTCGGCGTGTACCAGCGACAGTCGCGGATGGCCCGCGAAACGCTCTTCTAGCAGGCGTACCATGCGGGGGTCCAGTTCCACGGCGACGACGTGCCCCGCATGGGCCAGCAAGTGCTCGGTTAGGTTGCCCGTCCCCGGCCCGATTTCCAGCACCACGTCGTCGGGTGACAGGTCTGCCGCTTCCACGATCTTGCGCAGGTACACGGGGTCGGCGAGGAAGTTCTGACCCAGGCTCTTCTTCGGGCGCACAGGGCCTTCGTCCAGGATGCCCTGCAGCCGGGACATGGCGCGCCTACCTGGACTCTACCGGCCAGTCCGGCAGGACATACCGAATCTGGTCGGGCGGGGGCGGCGGGGCCAACAGGTAAACGTCCACCCACTTCTTCCACAACACCAGGTTATCCTCATCGTAGCACAGGTCAATGCGCAGGCCCTTGATGGCGCCGCCGGTGTCGCCCACGTCGCCGATGCCGTAGCCCGGGACGTACATCTTGGTCTTCAAGTTGACGACGGTCGGGTCCACGGCGATGATGCCCTTCCTGGCCCGCCAGCCCACGCGCGTGATTCCATATTCGGGGTGGTCTCGCGTCTTGCCCGACGTGGCCGCCGTGTACGACGTGGCCAGCACGCGCAACTTGCGCCAGTATTGGATCGTGCCGTAGGGGGTCTCCAACTCGCGGATGACGATCTTGGTGCCGTAGGCGAAGACCTGGTCCTTCGGTTCCAGCGCCACCCATTCGTCCATGACGTCGCGCTGCACCTCCACGCCATCGCGGACAACGGTGCGCACGCGGCGCTTGCGCAGGCCGTCTTCGCCGGGCCGGAGCAGCCGCCGCTGGTCAATCTCCAGCGTCGGGTCCGGCTGCCACACGACCGAGTAGCCGATGGGCTCCTGCTCAATGGTGAACGTCTGGCGCAACCTGACCACCTGGATTCGCATCCCTGTGTGCAGGGGCGTGTCGGCGGGCGGGTCGGTGTAGTCCATGCCGACCAGGACGATTCCCGCCTGGGCCAGCGCGTCGCCGACGGTCGCGCCCTGAACGCGGGCCGAGACCAGGCGCGAGTCCACCTCTATCTCCACGGGGATGGCGCGGCGGATGTAGAGGACCAATCCGGGCGCGACAGGCGTGTCGGCTTCGGGGAAGACCGCATCGCCTTCCAGCAGGCTCACCCCGGCGGCCGCGAGCGCCTCGCCTACGGTGGGCGCGGTGGTGAGGATTTGCGCCGTTACGCCGCCGTCGCTCACGGTCAGGGGGATGGCGCGGCGAACTTCCACCGTCAGCGTGGCCCGCTGGCCGATGTCGCGGCCGCCTCGGCTGGATGCCGCGCGCGGGTTCGCCTCCAAGCCGGACGGCAGGGCTGCGGCCTGCCCGTCCACCAGGATCAGGTCGCGGTCGCCCACGTGGATGCCGGCCTCTTCCAGGATTTGCGACGGAGTGGCCGCGCGCGTCCGGACGGTGAAGACGTGGCCGTCCGCGCGAATGGTAATCGTGCGCGCCCGATGCACCGTAATGGCCATATGCGGGGTCAGCGGGGTTTCCAGGCTCGGCCACACGGCGTCGGCAGCCGAAAGGCGAACCCCCTGCTGTTCCAGAAGCGCGCCCACCGTGGCCGCGTGCGTAGTAACGGGGTGGAACTGCCCGTCCACCCACAGCGCGATCGGCGTGGCCGTCTGCGCGTAGGCGCGCCATCCGAACGCCACCAACAGGATGACGAGCATCGCGAGGGCAACCGCCCGCGCCGCATGCCCCAGCCCACGCGCTGATTTTGTGGCATCCTGCCTCATTGCCTGGTCGCAGGATAGAGGGTACATCATCCTCCTGTGAGATCCCTTGGCCGTGTCCCGGCCATAAACGAAGGGTCGTGCACCCTTCCTTGACCTGCATCCCCCGGCTTGCCCGATCAGCCAACTCCGGCCAGGCGACCCTGTGTCGCCCAGAAGGCACTCCTTACCGTTGCTTCCTCCCGGACCTGGCGGGGTTCGGAGGTTTCTGCCGCACAGGACCCAGCCTTCAACGCCGCTTGACCGAAGCAGTCCCAGGAAATCGCAGGCCGCAAAAGGGCATTCAACCCCGCTGTAGCGGATTGCGGGTACAGGGCACCGCTAGCTCCCCGTTTAGCACGACCCAGGTTCATGTTACCCGATGGCGTCGGGAATGTCAAATGAAATGAAAAGGCGGAGAGGGTGGGATTCGAACCCACGGAGGATTGCTCCTCACGCGATTTCCAATCGCGCCGATTCGTCCACTCTCGCACCTCTCCGCGCACGAGCGAGGGCATTATACCCGCGCGGGGTGGAATTGGCAACTCGGCAGCGCGGAAGGCGCGGTTTCAAAGGAGCGTAGGGCAGGTTCCCATACTGCCCCCTGCCTTTGGCGGCTATGGAAAGCCGCCCTACGTGTCTTGGCATTGCGCCACCAACCCCTTGCGAGCGTAGGGCAGGTTTCCATACCTGCCCCTTGCCTTCGGCGGCTGTGGAAAGCCGCCCTATGTGTCTT